>CAYZNC010000014.1:0-2170 GCA_964478555.1 uncultured Bacteroidales bacterium
TTTGAATTAAAACATTTGTTAATTTTGCATTTAAATATAATATTATAAATGGGTACAAAATTATCGCAAATGCAGATAGGCCTGAGGATAGCCGAACTACGCAAAATAAAAGGAATGTCCCAGGAAGATTTAGCAAAAAGCATGAAAATGTCGCGTCCATCCTTAACCCAAATTGAGCTTGGTAACAGAAGCATAGATATCTTTGAGTTACAAGATCTATCGGTTATCCTGGGGTTTTCCTTAGATGATTTTATGTCGAAAGACTTTACGATTAATACGGAAATAGAAGATGCGGAAATAAAAGAACAAAAGCAGGAAGAACGAATTTCTGTTCCCTTCTTACAAGTCGATAAGTTCAAGAATGTGCTTTTGTATATACTTGAACGATGCGCAGGAAAACCCAATGTTGGTGAAACTGTTCTATATAAACTGCTTTACTTCTCTGATTTTAATTATTATGAGTTATATGAGGAGCATTTGACAGGGGCAAAATATCGTAAGTTACCTTATGGTCCCGTTCCTCAAAAATTAGATACGATCATTCATCAAATGATTGAAAACTCCCTTTTGAAAAGAGTAAAAACAGACTATCATAACTATCCGCAAACACGATATCTACCTTTGGTTAAAGCAGATTTAACACAATTAAAAGCAAGCGAAAAGGAGATCATCGACAAAGTAATTGAACAAATGAGTGATTGGTCTGCTTCTGCAATCAGCAATTATTCTCACAAAGATATGCCTTGGTTAGCCTCAAAAGAGGGGGAAGAAATTAATTACGAATTGGTTTTTTACAGAGATGCTCCATTTTCTGTAAGAAACTATGGTGACGAAATGGAAGAACAATGACTTTCGATGAGCTAGCCGAATTTAATAAGGATTTGAAAAACCTTTTAAAAAAATACAGAACCCTGAACGACGATTTAGCGGTTGTAAAGAAAGTGCTGGAAGTTTTTCCGGATGAAAGACCCCCTTTCAGTTTTCGTATTGATGGTTTAGGATTAACAACGTGTATTATCAAAGTTAAAAAAATTGCTTGCAAGGCCTTAAAAGGCAGAGGTGTGAATTCAGGTTTACGGCTGATTTATGCTTATTTTAAAGAGGAGCAGAAAATAACATTTATTGAACTTTACCACAAAAATGATAAAGAGAATGAGGACAGACAACGGATAACTGACAATTTTAAATAAATTTACATCCATAGAAATTGAAAAACTAAAACTGACAAAATCATGAACCCAAATACAATAAGAGAATTTGCTTCCTCCTTTCAAAAAAGCAGGATATTGTTGACTGGTTTTGAACTTGATCTATTTACCAATATTGATGAAGCAGGTTCAACAAACCAACAAATTGCAAACAAACTGCAATTGGATGCACATGCATGCGAACGTCTGCTTAATGCGTTGGTATCTTTAGGCTTTCTTACAAAGCAAAACCAATTGTTCTTTAATACCCCGGAAAGTTTTTCTTTCCTGTCCAAAAAAAGCCCGGGTTATTTAGGGGGACTGATGCATTCGAACCATCTCTGGAACACCTGGAGCAACCTTACAAAAGTTATAAAAACCGGTAGCTCTGCCGATCCTTCGGAAATTAATAAAAGAGGCGAAGAATGGCTCTTCCCTTTCATAAGTGCAATGCACGACAGGGCAAAAAAGCAAGCCCCGCAACAATTGGCCAATATTGATTTAACGGGCATAAAATCTACGTTGGATATTGGTGGTGGTTCAGGGGCATATTCCATGGAATTTGTCACTAAAAAACCTGGACTTGAAGCAACGGTATTTGATTTGCCCAATGTTACTCCCATCACTAAAAAATTTATTGACCAGGAAGGTTTTGGAGGTAAAATAAAAACATTGGTAGGTGATTATACCAAAGATGATTTACCGGGAGGGTTCGATCTGGTCTTTTTATCGGCCATTATCCATAGCAATTCGCTGGAGGAAAACCAAAAGCTGATAAAAAAATGTTTTGGTGCTTTAAATAAAAACGGTAAAATCGTCATTCAGGATTGGGTTATGAACAACGACCGCACACAGCCGGCAGCAGGGGCTATTTTTGCAATCAACATGCTTGTAGGAACCGAAGCCGGGGATTGCTTTACAGAACAGGAAGTTACTGGTATGTTAAATGCTGCGGGGTTTAAAAATATTTCAAGGAAAGAATT
>CAYZNC010000014.1:2270-38088 GCA_964478555.1 uncultured Bacteroidales bacterium
AAGTTACTGGTATGTTAAATGCTGCGGGGTTTAAAAATATTTCAAGGAAAGAATTTGAATCGGGTTTGAGCCAGGTGGTGGCGGAAAAGATATAGAAGGTGAGAATAAGATCCAGAAAATTATTGATTCAATATTTTTTTGATTTCTTCAATAAAATCAACCATTTCAGTTAGCATCAATGCTACCTCTTGAACAGAAAATTCTATAAAAGCATCATAATCTCCTTTAGTTCGATTAGCAAATGCAACACGCAGGCTTTTCCCAAATTTTGTATCAATTTGTTTGTTCGCAATGAATTCCTTGTTGAACCAACCAATCAATTGGCTATGTTTTGACGTTTCAAATTTATATTTTAATGCTAATGCTGTTAATGCGTAATACATTCCATAATAAATCCTGTTGACTGCAACAACCAGCTTCTCTGAAGAAAGGAGGAACCGGGCCAATTCTATAGTTTCTGTGGCTTGCCCTATACGATATTCTATTAGCGACTGCCTGTCAATGTCATCAATCATGCATATAACCCTTTTGAGATTGCGTTTGTATAAATGGGTTGTTTTCCCCTAAGTGTAACCAATTCGGGTTCGCTGATAACATGGGTATCTGTAATAATATTGTATTTTAAATCAATTTCATAGCACAGATCGGAAATCTCCCGTTCAATTTTCCAATCTGCTTTTTGCTTTAGGATAATCAATATATCATAATCACTATCAATACCTGTTTTGCCGGAAACCTGAGACCCAAATAAAACAACATCTTTTAAGTTGTCTAAAAGCTTAGCACGAAGAATCCGGCTTAAATCACTTAAAATAACCCTATTATTTGGCTTCATACAAATTTTTTATACAAAGATACTGAATTATATTTGAGTACCATGCTTATTTTAGGGCGATTAACGATTTGCAAAGTGCATTCAATGCTAAATGATGTACCAATGAAATGCAGCCTACCATTAGATTGGATGTAAATATATAGCCACTCTCATTTTTCCATTGCCGCCAAAATCCTGTCTTCTTGTATTAATACGTCTCTCATTAGCAGATTGTGCGGAAATTGTTTATGTTTTGATTTTTTAAATCCAGTCAAAATATTACTAAGTGTGGATGCTTTTATTAGAGATAAATTTAATTCATATTCAAGCCCACAATCTTTAATAAAATCAGGAGAAAAGTCAGGTGTAACAAGTAAGGACTTGATGACTTTGAAATTATTAAGACTTGCTAACTTTGAGTATGCTTTGAGTTGCCTTGAAACAGAGCTGAATTTACTAAAACTGCTATCTTTAGAGGATTTACATTCTACCAAAATGAGGTCGCTATTTCCAAGATTTAACACAACATCAATTTTGTCCTTATCAGTGTTTAGCTTTTTCCGTAGAACTTCATCAACATTAAAACCGAGTTTAGAGAATATCGATTTTGTCATTTCTTCGAATTTGATTCCGAGGTCACCAGGTACCAATATTCTCATATACCAACTCTCGGCTATCCTCAACCAACGGTTAAAAGCGTCTTCCTAAAATCATTTTTATTACCTCGCCGTCGGTCGATTTGGTGAGTCCCCAGCCAACGCCGAAATTAAATTCCCAAAGGGGTGATAGGTTAAGGTCCACTACCGCATATAAAGCATGGGATTGTTCCGCGGGTGGGTCCGCATTAAAGATGGGTCCCGTTACGCCATAATATTCGCCTCCAATATCTATTTTTTTATTGACATGTAAAGCTACTTTGAAATTTGGCTCAAAATCAAAGCCCTGATGGGCATTGAGGCCTTGCAACGATTTACCAAGGGTTGGGTTAAAGGACAAATAAATCCATTTCGTATCTTTATCAATGATGGGACGTACTTCAAGCGTCCAGGTATCGGCTGAATATTCTCTTCGCTGATAGCCGACTTCGGTAGATAAACTTAAGCCTACGGGCCATTTCCATTCGGGAGGTATGCAAAATCTGGGACGAATGTGGTCACCTACCCATTGCCAGCCATTGTTGGGCTGAATATTGGTAAAAAGGTAAAAGCCTGTTTCAAACCAAGAAGAAAATCCGTGTGTAATCTCAAGCGTTTCGTGAAATGAATGTTGTGTTGGTCTCACTCCTTCACTGGCAGGCATACCAATGGGTGTATAGTTCGAATGCAACTCAACCATGGTCTTACCTTTTTCAACCACTTCAGAGGGGTAAACCTGTATCTCGTAGTTATCCTGCGCCAGAATATGTTGCAGCATCAACAGAAATGAAAAACTCAGGATAATTCGGATCATAACAAATTTTAATAATTAAAATAATGGAAAATAGTGTCTGACAGTAATAACCAAAAACATGAAGCATTGTTCTTTTTTCCGGATATGAATTCTTCCTTCATACAATAACTACATTTTTGTAATTTTTACTCCTTTTTGTTACCTAAACGTAACTTTTTTGATTTTCATTATAGTTATTTAAAATACTAATTAACTGTGATATACAGTGTATGGCATAGATTTTGGGAATTATAATTAACTAAGATTTTTACTATGGCACTGAGGAAAGCAATTGATTTTGTTAAACGTGTAGGTTTTGATAAGGAACTCAAAACAGCATGCAATAAAAGTGTATCCAGGCTTGACATGCTTCGTATGCTTGATTTTAATGAGGTCGAGTTTGAAGATGCTTTAAACATGCAGTTGTTTAAATGCCAAACTTATGAACAAGCGGAATTTTTCCAACAAATAAAATTGTGGTTTTTACTACTTTAAAAATAAACTATGATGATCAGAGATCTGGAAAAGGTTCGTACAATCATTAAAGAAGCAACGGGTTTAGATGTTATGTATGCTTATGACGATTTGGTATTTCCTGAACATGCAGCCTTCCTTATGCAGTTTGATGATCATCATGTAAATAAATATTCATGCTATTTTCATGAAGATTGCATAATGGCTGATAAGAAACAGCTATTAGAGAATTTAACAAAGGTATGCACGCAAAAGAAATGCACACTGGTACCAAAAGGTGCTTTTAACATGACACAAAAAGGTGAGGAATTAGAAATACATTTTTTATAAAATCCCAAAAATTATGAATACTAGCAAACTTAATTGGCAAACGTGGCTTGAGTATGGTGATCAGTATCTTAAGGCATCTGTGTCCAAACGTAAAGTAAACCGTTTCGGTACCGTGATCAGGTATAATTTAATCTCTATGTCGCTGGAAAGCTATGTTATGGCCATATTGGATTATCATCATACATTACCTGATAATCATACATTTGCAGATCTTATCACCGCACTGGATGTTGTAATGCCTTTAGAAAAAGCACTTAAAAAGCGGATTCTACATTACGAAAACATTCAATCTATTTGTTCGGTTGAGAAATACCATCGAACCAGTCCAACCGAGGAAGAACTTCAGGACCTCTCAGGAGCCATTAATGAATTAAGCATAATGGCCCATAAGGCATGTGCCGAATTGGTAAATTGAATAAATCTTACAAGTCTGTCTCGTTTGTTATCTATTTACTTTTTTAATATTGAACATAAAATAAAGCATACGTGTTAAAAGATTCGATCTTCCCTTTGATGATCAATGAAAATAATCTTTTAGCATATGAAACATGTAAACTCAGTTTATCTAAAAGCTTTTGTAATTGCCATTTTATTAGCTATTTGTACAATAAGAAATGCTACCTCACAATTCACAAAACTGGTCGATTTTGATGGGTTCGATAAAGGCAGTTTTCCGGTTGGTTCTCCGGTCATTTCTGGTAACACATTTTATGGCATGACGAATAATGGTGGTATACATGGCTTTGGTGTTATTTTTAAAGTGAACACTGATGGAACAGGGTTTACAAAATTAATTGATTTTGATGGTGTCAACAAAGGAAGTGGCCCTGAAGGCTCCCTTACACTGTCCGACACCGTGATGTATGGCATGACCTATAGTGGTGGGTTAAATCATTTGGGCGTTCTTTTTAAAATTAACATCAATGGCACCGGATTTAAAAGACTGGTAGACTTTGATGGCATCAATAAAGGGAGTTACCCCATTGGTTCCCTCACATTGTCCGGCAATCAATTATACGGGATGACTGAATTAGGCGGAAAAAACAACAACGGCATTCTTTTTAAAGTGAATACGGATGGTATTGAATTTACAAAACTGATTGACTTTGATGGCCCCCACCATGGTGCCATTCCTTATAGCGATTTGACGCTGTTGAACAATACGTTATATGGGATGACGTCGGAGGGAGGCAAAAACAACCGGGGTGTTATTTTTAAGATGATCAATGATAGCTCAGGATTTACTAAATTGTTTGACTTTGATGGTGGTGAAAATGGCAGTTTTCCGCTTGGTTCCCTCACCATAGCAGACACAGTGCTGTACGGCGCAACAAGTGAAGGCGGGACAGGCAGCGATGGTATTCTTTTTAAAGAGAATATAAACGGGACAGGCTTTACAAAATTGGTTGATTTTGACGACTCTGTACATAAAGGCATTAACCCATATTGCAACCTCCTTCTCGTGGACAATATGCTATATAGTATGACCCCTAAAGGAGGCGCCCACCATAAAGGTATTATTTTTAAAGTGAGCAACAATGGAACAGGATTTGTTAATTTATTGGACTTTGATGGCACCAGTAGTGGTAGTACTCCACTTGGCAGTTTAATCAGGTCAGGCAACGTATTGTATGGGTTTACGGGCCTTGGCGGAGTAAACGACAAAGGTGTACTATTTAAATATGTTTATACAAACGAGACTGGTGTTACTCAAAATAATATCACAGAGATCACTATCTATCCCAATCCTGCGGACGACTGGCTCTTTATAAAGAATGAATCGACCATAATCAATAAGGTAGAATTCATTAATATATATGGTCAAACCGTTAAATCGCAAATCTGCAATTCAACTAAGGTTAACATTAACACATCCGATCTGTCAGAAGGAGTCTATATCGTGAGGGTATATGACAAATCGGGTAGGTTTTCGATAAAGAAAATATTAAAGGAATAACTCATCAACACTTGGCGAATATTCACGCAATTCGGGTTGTCTTAAAAAGTTTAAACAAATTACAAGCCAATCAGGGTAACTTGCATCTTAGTTACCAATAATCATGGCATGTTACTTAAATTTGCTATAATTTCAACCTAGAAATTAAAAGAAAATAAGTTTTGCATTAAAAGGGTTTTTCACCTTTTTCCTTATAAGCTAAAAACTCGGTAAGCAGGTGTTCGGCAATCAGGAATGAACCGTTCCCAAGGAAAAGTTTTATGCCATCACGTATTCCCTTAATATAAATTTCATAACTGCTGCCTCCCCAAATATCGCGACATGTCACTAAATTATATTCACCATCCGGATAGCTATTAATAGCGTAATTTGCGCGATGCTCATCGCCATCGCGTGTTAGTTCGAAAAAGTGACCATCCCATGCATGATCTATGCCAGTCAGCTTCAAAACAAACTGATTTTCTTCACGAGGCCCTATTCTGAATATAATTATCTCCAAACCCGGATAATTATTACTTCCAAATAATAAAGGATACTTTCCCACTTCCGGTCTTTCTGATTGGTTAGCCGCTGTCATATATAAATGATTAAATTAAGCGAGATTATTCAAAGTTCTAATCAAATGCATGATAGCGTATTGAATAATTCTTTCTGCAAATTAAACAAAATTATTCCATTACCAAAGGTTAAACCTTGTTTTATCCTGCCGGAATTTATACAATATAGTTAAAACAAACAAAGTCAACTACTTTAGTAAAATTGTAAAGCATGGATCATTGGTGGGAAGGCATGGATTATTGATGCGATCTGTGTTTAATATCCGGTAGATATTGAAAATTCCCATTTTTTACCTAAATTTAAATAACACAAACTTGAATATTTTTAAACTAAAAAAAATTAGATGAAAAAAATTCTTTCACTCATGGTAATTGCCGCTAATTGCTTTTTTGCGATGGCACAGTCAGTAAGTAATGAAAAAGTTGAAATTGTTTGGCAGCAAATGCCTGTAATAAAACTCTCTGAGTCATTAAAGAGTTATTCTTCAAACAATAAGTTTTTGAAAATTTATGATTTACCAAGTCAATCCGGAGCCGATATAGTATTAACCGGGGGTGTACTGCCCGCAGTAGCCATACAACATCCTGAAATTTCCACTGCCCCAGGATATTCGCAGGTTTATTGGGTTGAAGCAAAAACAAAAAGTAATAAATTACTCTATTACAGAGTCTTCAATGAATTTCAAGACTTAAGTATGGGACAAACGATAACGGCAGGACAACCCATTAAAAGCGATATGTTTTATTTTTCCGATTTATCCAGACAGGTATCTTACCTTTTTGCAAGTTTTAAAAATACAAACGATGTTAAGCTTCAGTACATCAAAAAAAGCACGTTGCACGACGATATTAACCAGGCAACCGAATTTGTCAGAAACGCTTTTCGGATGCTGGCAGCCGACAGTGTAAGTCAGGCAAACCAACTCATGGAAAAAGCGGTAAACATATGGGGTGAAGCTTTAAAACAATCAAATTTTGATGATAAGAATGCAAGAATTAACAAGAAAATCACCGAAGCCATTTATAAGAATCTGATTCCAACGTTAATCATGCTAAATCGCTTTGAAGAAGCCGAAAAATTAATAAAGAAAAGTGAATCTGAATTAGGTGCATTCTTTGGCGTTTTTGCAACTTCACAAAAATATCTTTTAAAGAAAAGAAAACTATCATACACGGCACCTATAGCCCTGGCCGATGTAGAAGTAACGGATCAGATAAATTTAATCACCAGTGGAACCAAGTTAGCGGTTCCAAGAGATTTGGCAACCATTCAGAAATTGTTGGCAGGAAGCTGGAGAACCGTTTCGATAAAAACCAAAATGCCAACTCCCGCAGATACGCTACAGACCGTTACTAAAAATGATTACTGGCATTTTTTACCTAACGGCGTAGTATATTTAGAACATCAAAAGAAAGATGAACCTTTTCCCAATATCTCCTTGTCCACCTACTACTGGGAAACTCGTCACACCACAGATGGAAAGACATTCTTTGTTACGGCAGATAAGAAGGATGAGTTAAAATCAAAAAATGACAGGGATTTTAAAGCTTTTGAAATAATTCATTTATCGTTAAACACCATGCTTATTAAATTCGAAAATAGTAACCCCGATTCGAATGTTAGCTTTTATTATTATCAACTGGAACGCATTAAACCACTTCTTTAGCTAAAAAACGAAATTAAAAAAATGGTCATGGCTAAAAATAGCCATGACCATTTTTTGATTTGCAAAACGTGGGTAAAAACTACTTTTCGTCATACGTCCCATTTGAATAGGGCCCAACAACCATAATCTTATTGGTATCCGGGAAATGTACTATTTCAGGCACATTGATAGCATCAAAATCAATATATATCAGTTTTTCGGTATCAGACCCGTTACGAATAACATGCGCCCCTTCCTTGCCTCTAGGAAAAGTAATTGCATCTCCGGCTTTTACCGTAATATCACCTTTTGATGTATTCCCCTAATACTTGCTAGGGCCAAATTAATAAAATGTGTGAAAAAGCAACCTATTGAATTCGCTTTAAGATTTCAATTTTTTCAAAAGAAAAGCCAAATTCTCTCCGATATTTTCCATATTGGACATTCCTTCATCATCTTTCTCCACTTCGCCGATTTCTCTCCCATAAACCATATTCCAATAAGTTGACCCCACCGTAAACATTTGGTTGTATTGAAAAAAATGATTAATGGAATCAAACGCATGAATAGCGCCACCCCGTCGCACTGCCGTTACTGCTACCCCGGCTTTATGCGTAAAAAGATTGTCGTTAGCTTTGGAAACGAAACCAGCGCGCTCTATCAATGCTTTCATTCCGGCAGTTACATCAGCAAAATAGACAGGCGATCCTAAAATTATCCCATCAGCCAATCTCATTTTTTCGATACATTCATTCACAATATCATCGTTAATACATTTACCATCTTTGTTCTTGAAGCAGGCATAGCAAGCCTGGCATCCAATGACCGGATTTCCGGCAAGCTGAATTAATTCGGTTTCAATGCCGGCTTTCTCCAATACACTGAATATTTTATTAATAATGATTGCGGTGTTCCCATCTTTTCTCGCACTGCCGTTAATTCCTAATACTTTCATAGCTTTATATTTGTGGTTACCTGAAAAGCTTAAAAATACAAATAAACTTAACAAAGGCAAACAATCCTTTAGGGGCAAATAAAGATATTACCATTGAACTTGATAAAATTCTTACCTCGCCCAAAGTAAATTTGAATCTTCTGTGTTTTTCCTAATTTTGAGGAAAAAGAAAATAGAAGCGTGAAAGTTTGTATAGCCGAAAAACCGAGTGTAGCCAGGGAAATAGCCCGAATATTAGAAGCTAAACAACGTAAAGATGGCTATTTTGAAGGAAATGGTTATCAGGTAACATGGACTTTTGGCCATTTGTGTACACTCAAAAATCCCGATGATTATACCCCTGATTGGAAACCGTGGCGAATGAGCGCTTTACCCATGATTCCTTCCCGGTTTGGCATAAAACTCATAGAAAACGATGGTGTTAAAAAACAGTTTGATACCATCAAAAAACTGGTTTCCGCATGCGACGAAGTCATCAACTGCGGTGATGCCGGAATTGAAGGAGAACTTATTCAACGTTGGGTATTAACAAAAGCTGAATGCAAAAAACCCCTGAAACGTTTATGGATTTCTTCCATGACCGATGAAGCAATAAAAGAAGGCTTTGACAAGTTGAAAGACGGAACAGATTTCGACCGGTTGTATTCGGCCGGAAACGCCCGTGCTATTGGCGATTGGCTACTGGGAATGAATGCCAGCCGTTTGTATACCCTGAAATATGCCAACGGAAAAGGGGTTTTATCGATAGGAAGAGTTCAAACCCCCACTTTAGCTCTGATAGTTCGTCGATTCGAAGAAATTCAGAATTTCAAATCAAAGCCATTTTGGGAAATAAAAACAAATTATCGAGGCGTAATTTTTAATTCAACCAGGGGTAGGTTCGATACAGTCGACGATGCTTCCCTGATTATTGAAGAAATAAAAACAAATCTCTTCGAAATTGTATCATTTGAACAAAAAAAAGGCAATGAAGCGCCTCCTAAATTGTTCGATTTAACTTCATTGCAAGTTGAGTGCAATAGAAAATTCAGTTACACTGCCGACGATACATTGAAATATATCCAAAGCCTTTATGAGAAGAAAATGGTGACCTACCCTCGTGTCGACACAACTTTTTTACCAAACGACATGTATCCCAAGGTAGAAGGCATCTTAAAGAACATGACGCCTTATGCCAATTTCACCGCATTATTGCTTGGAAAACCCATCAAGAAAAGCAAGAAGGTATTCGACGATACTAAGATTACCGATCACCATGCCATTATTCCCACGGGTATTATGCCTTCGGGTTTAATTTTGGAGGAAAAAAAGGTTTATGATTTAATAGCCCGCCGTTTTATAGCGGCATTCTATCCCGATTGCATTGTGTCTAATACTACCGTGATGGGAAAGGTTTGTACGCACGAATTTAAAGCGACTGGCAAAGTTATTCTGGAAGATGGATGGCGAATATTATATCCTAAAAAAGAAAGCGATAAGGACGCTGAAAACGAAGCCGGCGAGGAACAGATTATGCCTAACTTTGTGAAAGGCGAGAAAGGCGAACATACTCCTGACTTGCTTGAGAAACAAACGCAACCCCCCAAAATGCTTACCGAAGCTACATTACTCAGGGCAATGGAAACTGCGGGCAAACAAGTAGAAGATGATGAACTACGCGAATTAATGAAGGAAAATGGTATTGGACGGCCCTCAACCCGAGCCAATATTATAGAAACGTTGTTCAAGCGTAAATTCGTAATCCGCGACAAGAAAAACCTGGTACCCACGCAAACCGGAATTCAATTAATCAATACCATTCAAAACGAATTGCTGAAATCGGCTGAGTTAACCGGAATGTGGGAAAAGAAACTTCGCCAAATAGAAAAAGGCGAATACGACCCCAAAAACTTTCTGGAAGAAATGAAAGAAATGGTTGCACAGTTAGTTGCTGAAGTTAAGCGAGAAACGAATAAAATGATTGACATTGAGCAAGATGTAAAAACCGAAGAGAACAAGCCTGAAGAAAAGAAAACAGAAAAAGCGAAAAAGCCCAAAACGACCGAAACGAAGAAACCTGCAGCCAAAAAGGCTGTTGAAAAGGCAGAACTACAAGTATTAACTTGCCCAAAATGCAGGAAGGGCACTTTGCTCAGAGGTAAAACAGCATTCGGGTGCAGCGAATATAAGAATGGGTGTACATTCAAAGTAATGTTTGAACAATATGGGAAAGTGCTTAACGACAAACAGATTTATACGCTGATTGAAAAAAGAAAATCGTCAAAAATAAAAGACTTAACTATAGATGGTCAAACAATCGATTCGGTGTTAGTTTTCGACGCTTTGTTTAAGGTAATCCCTGAATCAAAAAAAGAGGAAGTTGCCAGCGATTCTGACGCTCCTTCGTTATTTTGAAAAAACTTATACCCGACTCAACACGGCTTAACATCAGATACTTTCGGACAACAGAGTACAAATACCTAACAATTTAGACAGTAACATCACTGGTTATCTTTTACTATTTTTCTTCTTTAGCTTTACGCTTTTCTTTTTTCTGGTGTTTTACCTTATGTGGATGTTTCTTCACGTTGTTATTGGGTTTCTTTGTATTTTGTTTTTCTGCCGATTGAGCAGTTCGGTTATTATTTGTGGAGGCAGCTTCAGGGGTCCGTGTCTGAGCTTCTTGCTTATCAGTAACAGCTGGGTTTACATTCCGTTTTTGGGCATTGTTATCCTGGACTTTCGACATTTGCTGCTGGTCCCTTTTATTATTTTCCTGGTTACTCCTTGTTGTTGGCTGAATAGTTGCCGGATGCCCTTGCGCGTTAAAGCCTTGTCCGCCCACTCTATTCATTGCGGCGGTGGAGGGAAGTCCTTTATTCTCGGATGCAAATTGGGTCCTATCTTGGCTAGCAACCTGCTGATGTGAAGTTTGTTCTGTTGTTGGTGCGACATGTTCCTCGCGCGTGGCTTTTTCTTCCCGCCGTGTTGAGCTCCCGCTTACCCCACCTGGGCCATTATAACTTGAACGATTCACTGTATTGTTATTGACGACCATCGTACGGTCCACATAAGTATTATGCACCACAGTAGTATTCACGTTTACAACAGCTGTGTTGTAATGGAAATGTTCGCCAACCCATCTGCCTCCATAATAACCCGAGCCTCCATAACCATACCCATAATTTATGCCTCCATAGTATCCGATATGCAGACCCCAATAACCAGCATGAAACCCATAATAGCCGTTCCTGAAACCCCAATAACAGGGCGTCCACAAATAACCAAAATGAGGTGGTCTTACCCAAACACCAGGTACCCAATAATAACCTCCATCACCATTATAAGCCCAGTAGCCTGGTGTCCAAAAATAGCCATCTTCAGGACAGGGTGGTTGCGTATAAACAGGCAATGGAGGTGGGGCATCCTTCACAGTTACCTCAACTTCAAGATTTGCTTGTGCATATGTTTTAGTTGGTCCGAGAGACATTGCCAACGTGCATAAAAAACAAATGGAAATACTTTTGATTGTTCTCATACTTTTAAGATTTGTTAATAATTAAAGGAACATTCAATTTTCAGTAATTCAAAAAAAAATACACGCTTTTTAATACAAGCGTATTTAGATCTATTGATAGAAATACGCATCTAAGAAAATACACCCTACTAAAAATTTAAAAAATGTCTGAATGCGTGGATTGCGGATTAACTTCAAAAGTTCAGAAGAATTAAAGCGCCGTGAACTCAATTCTGAAATGTTTTAAACACAGTTTGAACCACGAAAAAAACAGTCTTTTTAAGGGAAGCATGTTCCCTAAAAACATTACCATTTGCTAATGGTATTAATTCTTCAATTCACCGACTATTAGCTACCGCTCACCGATTAAGTATTAAAGCCGTTTTTAAAAGCACCTACTTTTGATTCGAAAAAAATATTAACAAATAATTTAATTTATATGCATCAAATACTTTCTAAGACTAAGAACCCTTTATTGGCTGTTGAAGTAATCGGTTTAGTGAAACACTTTGGTGATAATTGTGCTGTAGACGGTATAGATTTAAAAATCCCAACAGGATGTATTTATGGAGTGTTGGGCCCTAACGGGGCCGGCAAGACAACTGCTATTCGTATGCTGTCTACTTTAACGAAACCGGATAAAGGGGTTGCGAAAATTTTCGGACACGACATCAATAAGGAGGGGCATGTAGTACGGCAATTGATCGGACTTACAGGCCAGTATGCTTCTGTAGACGAAAAATTATCGGCCAGTGAAAACCTGTTTATTTTTTCGAGACTGCTTGGATTAAGCAGAAGTGCGGCCAGAAAAAAAACTGCAGCCTTATTGGAGGAATTCGGGTTAACGGATGCCGCAAAGAGGCCATTGGCAAAGTTTTCGGGAGGTATGCGTCGCCGGCTAGATCTTGCAGCGAGTCTTATTTCACGACCTCCGTTGATCTTTTTGGATGAACCTACGACAGGTTTGGATCCTAGAACAAGAATTCAGATGTGGAATACCATACGTAATCTGGTTTCCGACGGATCTACTGTTGTACTTACCACGCAATACCTTGACGAGGCAGATCAGCTTGCAGATCATATAGCTGTGATTGATCGTGGTCGAGTGATAGCCGATGGGACTCCTTCGCAGCTAAAAGCTTCCGTGGGTGCGGCTTCTCTGGAGCTCACGTTGAAAGATAAAGCGAAAGATCAGGAAGCTAAACGCATCATTCAATCCTTACTTTTGGTAGAGGGGTATATATCAGGCGAAGGCGTTATAACAGCACCATTGTCGGATCCGGAACTCATTACAGATGTGTTATTGGCTTTACGGAACAATAATATACAGCTTTCTGAGGTAAGTGTTAAAACACCAACGCTGGATGAAGTTTTTCTAGCTATTACGGGTCATGAAGCCGAAAAAATTGAAGTAGAAATCAAAGAAACAATGTCAAAAAGCAGCAACTAAATAAAAATGCAATCCATGGAAAAAACAAATGACTTATCACTATCCGTTCTTTCTAATCAGACCGGATTAAAACAAATAATCCGCCATTCTTTAACCATGGCGCATAGAGGCTTATTAAAGGTTCGTCGAACTCCAGAGCAGTTAATAGATGTAACCCTTCAACCTATCTTATTTACGCTTATGTTCGGTTACCTTTTTGGTGGGGCAATCTCCGGGAACGTTCACAGTTACCTTCCTCTTATTATTCCAGGGATATTAGTACAGACTATTCTTACAGGAGCCATTACCATTGGAGTACAACTTCGGGAAGATATGGAAAAAGGTGTTTTCGACCGTTTCAAATCTTTGCCTATTGCACGTATAGCTCCGCTGGCAGGGGCTTTGCTGGCTGATACCATTCGTTATGCGTTGGTAACCATTCTCACTTTCACTACAGGCTATATTATGGGATACAGACCAGAAACAGGGCTCATGGGTATACTCGGGGTAAGCCTTCTTGTTATCGCATTTGCCTGGTGTATTAGTTGGATTTTTGCGCTTGCCGGTGTGGTAGGAAGAACTGCTGCCGGAGTACAGGGTATGTCCATGATGATTTTATTTCCGCTCACTTTCTTATCAAATGCATACGTTCCTATAGAAACCTTGCCATCAGCTCTCAAATGGTTTGCCAGGGTGAATCCGGTTTCACATTTAATTACAGCGATTCGTGAAATGATCAATCACGGAGTAATTGGCCAGGATTTCTGGCTTTCGGTAATCGGGGCAATAACCGTGCTGTTTATATTTGCTCCACTCACTGTAAGAGCTTATCGAAGAAGAGCATAAATTATTAATAGAAGAAAACATATTACCAGGAACCCGCAGGGGGTTTGGAAGAACTCAGATGGAGTGATTACTTATTATTGAATTTACATTTTAAGAGCTTGAGCCGCATGCGGTTAAGATCGCACATACGGTTCTTAGGGGAGAATGCAGGGAAAGCCACTTGGTATACCTTTTTTTGATTTTGGCAAGCAAATTGTTATTCAAATTATCAACCAACATCTAAATCTATGAATTCCAAATTTTGTACACAACTATTAAGAATTTTGGGATTGCAGAAACTCTTTGCCAATGTCCTTTTCTTAATCATATTTACTGCCGCTTATAGTCAACAAACTAAATACTTTAATTACGCTCAGTCTTGGGCACAGGTTGACAGTTTTTACAAACAAAGACTTTCCAAATCAGCATTGGAAGAAGTCAATAAAATTTACCAGCAAGCTCAGAAAGAAAAATTTACCGAGCAAATTATAAAATGCATCTTAGTCCGAGAAAATCTTAATAATACCATTGAAAACGATCCGCAAAGAACTTTCTCAACCCTGAAAAGAGAGATTGATACAGCTTCCTTTCCCCTGAAATCCGTTTTATATTCTGTAATTTCAGAGGAATATTCAAAATATTACGAATCTCAAAGTTATAAAATAGATAATCGTACTGATATAAATACATCCAAAGATAGTGTTGTGTATTGGGGAAAGTCCGGTTTTCAGCAGGAAATTATGAAATATTTGAAATTATCTCTCGAAAATAAAGCAAAGCTTCAACAAATACCAATAGAGTTGCTTAGTGAACTGGTCACCAAAGAAACTTTTTATGCAAACGGGAACATAACACTTTATGATTTACTGGCTCAACGGGCATTGCAGATACTTAACAGGCAGATCAACATTGCTGAAGATATACCCCAATGGCTGCAAAATCCTGCAATATTTAAATCAGCAAATATTTTTTTAACCCTTCCCATAAAATCAACAGATACCGTATCAACCATTTATTTTTCTCTAAAACTTTTCCAGGAACTTCTTCGGCTTCACAAAAACGACAGCAAGCCTGATCTGTTTCTATCGTATAACCTGGAAAGGCTGCAATATTTCAAAGAACAATCCCTCCTGGATAACAAAGAAAACTTATACAACCAAGCCTTAACCCAGATAAAAAATAGTTACCCCACACATCCTATTTCGGCAGAAATAGATTATTTATTTGCTACGAATGAATACAATAAAAACCAATTACAAAAGACAATTGACCAATGCCAGAGAACGATGAACCGTTTTCAAAATAATGATAAAATACCAGGGGTATGTGAATGTCAATCAATGATATCTTATATTAAACAGTCTACGCTTAATGTTGAACACGAAAAAGTTGATATTCCAGACCAACCTTCTAAAATTTTTGTATCTTATGCAAATGTAAATCATCTTTATGCAAGAATTTTCAAGCTATCCATTGATGAGACATTACAAATCAAGGAAGAAGCCGATACGGTAAATGATAAAGAAGTTTATAAATTGCAATTTGCTCACAGAAAGTTTGTTAAGAAATTTGATATCCTGCTTCCAAAAAATAACAATTACCAGATTAAATCAGCTGAAATTTTAATACCTTCACTTTCACCGGGATATTATTTTATCTGGTTTTCTGATAATCCCGAATTTAGTCCTACCGATATTCTCCAGTTTGTTATTGAGCAGAAAACAAATATTTCTTTTGTTCATCGCACAATCAATCAGACGATTGATCAGTTGTGTGTTTTTAACCGGAAAACCGGTTTTCCTTTACCCGGTGCAACCATAACAACCTATAAAATTCACTACAAACATGAAAGCAATCGACGAAATTTCTTTGAGGATACCAGAGATACCTCTTTTAATGCAAATTCCGCAGGTTTGGCAAGCATTCCATTCAAATACCGGGACTTTGATTCCTATCATGTAGATGTGACCAGTCAAGGCGATACTTTTTCAACCCGATTAAGCGAGAGACTTTTTCATTCCCAAAAGGATGACCTTGAGTCGGATTTTCATGATATTTTTACAGACCGCAAAATATACAGACCTGGCCAAACTATCTATTTTAAAGGCATTTGTTATTATCATAAAAGCTATAAAGAAGCGGTAATTCTACCATTTCGTCAAGTTACTGTAACACTCTACGGCTCAAATAGCAAAGAAATCGCAAGTCAAACGCTAACCACCAATGAATTTGGTTCCTACAATGGATCATTCAATGCTCCCGTAAATGCGCTCAACGGGATTTTCCACATAAGTGACAGCAGGGAAGGTCATACCTATTTTCGGGTTGAGGAATATAAACGTCCCAAATTTGAGGTAATTATTGATAGTTTATCCGATAGTTATCAGGTTGGTGACATGATACAAATTGGAGGGAAGGCTCTTAGTTATTCAAACACAGTTATAGATAAAGCAAAAGTACATTATATCATTACAAATTATCACCATACATTTGCTTCAAAAGATACAGTTACCAATAATTATGGCGAGTTTACTTTAAAATTCAAGGCTTCAGGCAATGAACTGTCCAAAACTGATGATTTTTCAGGACAGTATACCGTGAAGGTTGAAATTACAGATTTAAACGGCGAAACCCACCAGGCGGAAAAATCATTTCTGGTAAGCAATCATCCCTTTACTATTAAAACCGAAATTGCAGATGAAATAGAAAAAAATATACCAGGAATTTTTAATGTTTCAGCTGCGAATACGTCTGGAAAAAGTATCCCTGCAACCATTGGCATTACCATAACAAAATTAAAAACTCCTGAAAAAGCTTATAGAGAGAGACTTTGGAATTTCCCTGACACCATACTTATTCCCAAAGCACAATTTTTGAAATATTTTCCTGACCTGTTTCAGAAACCAAAAGAACCTGAAAAGATAAACATAGTTTACAAAACAGAAATCAATACAGCACAAACCACAAAGGTCAACCTCAATGATTTGGAAAACTGGGCAGCAGGTAGGTACGTAATTGATTTAAAAGCCACTGATAAATCAGGTCGTACGGCAACCTGGTCGAAAAATTTCATGGTGTATTCTAGAAAAGATAGTTTACCTGCCATTCCCAAAATTGATGAATTTAAAGTACTCACAACTACGGTAGAGGTTGGTGATACCGCTCGCCTCCTGGTAGGTAGTTCCGAACATATTCATGCACTTTTAGAGGTTGAAAAAGACAATAGTATTATTCATCAATTTAACATTGAATTAAATAACCGGCAAAGAATAATTTCATTCCCAATAACTGGCAATTGTGTTGGAGATGTGGCTGTACACTACATTTTTGCTAAAGATAACCGAACCTATCAGCACACCGAAACAATTAAGGTTCCTTACTCCGCTAAAAAGCTGAATATCCGTTTTGAAACATTCCGTAATAAACTATATCCCGGCGAAAAGGAACAATGGAAAATTAGAATTAGTGGCCCGCAGGGAGAGAAAGTTGCTGCAGAAATGCTGGCCACACTTTACGATGCTTCGTTAGATGCCTTTACTCCCAATAGCTTTAAACTTGATATTTTTGGAAAATACAATCCAAAGTTGGAGTGGAATGCTCTATCCGGAACAAAAGGCGAATCACACTCATTTTGCAGGTATTCCTATTTCCCTGTTTATAAATCAAATTATCTTCCTTTTGTCAGTTTATCGAATTCTTTTTTGGATAATACAGCTGATCCGGAAAGTAAAATCTCGCTGCTTTCGTTTAAATCTCAACCCACTGTTGATATTGACGGGCGCGTTGTTGATTTCAATGGCAGTTTTCTTTCTGGCGTGCAGGTAGTGTTTCCGGGTTTAAAAGCAAGCGTTTTTTCTGATAATCAGGGTAAATTTTCATTTAAATCGGTCGTAAGAAACACAACCTTAACCATAAGTAAGCCAGGTTATCAGTCCGCAACCATGACTGCTTCAGGGAAAATGGGAATATTGGTTAAACTTGCCAAACGAGATTCCAACACAAAAACCAAATGGATTTGCCAGGACGGAGCAGTATGGCATGTCTCCGAAAAATTTACTGCTCCTATCGTTGTTGATGAAGAACCAGTGTTTTATTGTGTTGAGGAGGCGGCGTGTTTTAACTCAGGCTCGAGAGTGAATCCGGATTTGAATAAAGTTGTACCACGCAGGAATTTCTCTGAAACATCGTTTTTCTTTCCTAACCTCACCACCGATAAAAATGGTGAAATTGTTATTTCATTTACCATTCCCGAATCGTTAACCCGCTGGAAAATGTTAGGCTTTGCCCATACCACCGATTTAAAAACCGGGGAAATTGAAAACGAATTGGTTACCCGGAAAGAACTCATGGTATATCCCAATTTCCCAAGGTTTTTCAGGGAAGGTGATACCTTAAAGCTGGTAACCCGCATTGCTAACCTTACCGACACTGCTATCAACGGAAATGTAAAACTGATGCTGTTCAATGCTGCAGATATGAAGCCTGTGGACAGTCTTTTAGGTAACCCGGATAAATTTTATCCCTTTGTGGCCAAAGAAAATCAAAGTACAGCCACGGGGTGGAAATTACATATTCCCACAGGATTATCGGCTATAATTTGCAGGATTGTAGCAAATTCCGATAAATTTTCCGACGGTGAAGAAGTTATTATTCCGATTTTATCTAATTCAATACTGGTAACAGAATCGGTGCCAATTTTTATGAAAGGTAACCAGAACAAAACTTTTACGCTTAACAAACTAACACAAAATAAATCCACCACGCTACAAAACCACAAGCTTACATTTGAATATACTTCCAATCCTGCCTGGTATGCAATATTATCCTTGCCTTACCTCATGGAATTTCCTTTTGAATGTGCCGAACAAACTTTTAGCAGATATTATGCAAACAGTTTGGGAAGTTTTATTCTTCAATCCAACCCTAAAATTAAGAGCGTATTCGATTCATGGAAAACCTTGCCTTCCGAACAACTTTCAGACAAACTCGAACAAAATCAGGAATTAAAATCCTTGTTAATAGAGGAAACCCCGTGGTTGCGTGAGTCGAAAAATGGAGAGGCACGACTTCAGCAACTGGCAAAACTTTTCGATAAAGATAACCTGAACAAAGAAATGGAAAGATGCCTTGCAAAGCTTTCATCCATGCAAAATTACGATGGTGGCTTATCGTGGTTTACCGGAATGCAATCCAGCAGGTATATAACTCAACATGTGGTTGCAGGTATTGGACATTTACGAAAAATTGAAGGACAATCTGTTCATATTGAAACAGAAGAACCAATACTTAGACATGCCTTGAATTATATAGATCAGGAAATACTGAATGATTACAACGAACTTATCAGGCTCAGTGACGAAAAAAAGGCCAATCCTGACGAAAATCATTTATCAGCATTGATTTTACACAGCCTTTATGCACGTAGTTTCTTTATTAAAAATTATCCGTTATCAGGCAATTATTTGGCTGCCTATGAATATTATATTTCGCAGGCCAAAAAATACTGGGCAGATCAATCGGTCTATAACCAGGGGATGATAGCTCTCATATTGAAACAGCAGGATGACGATTTGATCCCCGCCACCATTATTGCTTCTTTAAAAGAACGTGCTATTGTTTCCGAAGAACAGGGAATGCACTGGCAAAATGAACAAGGTTATTTTTGGTATCAGGCACCGGTTGAAATACAATCTTTGTTAATAGAAGCCTTTAGTGAGGCTGGTGGGGATAAGACTTCAATTGAGGCAATGAAGTTATGGCTTTTGCAACAAAAACGCACTCGAAGCTGGCACAGTACAAAAGCTACAACCGAAGCTGTTTATGCCCTTTTGTTGCATGGTAACAATTGGTTAAACGTTGAACCGGATATTACCATTTCCGTAGGTGACGAAAAAGTTCTACCAACCCTGCAAAACAAACCACAGCCACAAGCTGGCACGGGCTATATAAAAACTACCTGGGAAGCAAGCCAAATCAGTCCTGATAAGGGAATTGTAAAAATAAAATCCAGAAGTGAAAATGCTTCCTGGGGTGGCCTATACTGGCAATACTTCGAAAAAACAGAGAAAATTACCCGGGCGGGTTCTAGCCTTAGTGTTAATAAAATGATATTAAAAGAACAACATACCTCCATGGGAAACATGTTTACTCAGATAACAGATACGACCAAATTAAAACAGGGCGATGTATTAAAAATTCGACTTGAAATAAAGACAGAACTGGATATGGAGTATGTACACCTGAAGGACTTGCATGCTGAGGGCTTAGAACCTGAAGAAGCATTATCGGGTTATCATTGGCAGGGAGGACTTGCTTATTACCAAAGCCCGCGCGATGCAGCAACTCATTTCTTCATTTCCTGGATGCCAAAAGGAGTTTATATATTGGAATACTCGCTACGAATAACTATGAGTGGAATCCTTTCCAATGGTATAGCTACAATCCAATGTATGTATGCACCGGAATTTTCGGCACACTCGGAGGGGGTGAAAATTAAAATTGAATAAGGCTTCTGTATCACTAAGCGGTTCGGCGTGGATTTTGCCGACTGACGATGACCAATAACATTTTTTCTCATTATATGTCCATATTGGAACCATATTTTTAAAATGTATTTTCCACGTAAGTGCTTTATTATAAATACTTAATTAATTTAGAAAACTCCTCTATAACCATGCTCGATTACTAACGTTGCAATCTACCTAAATTCGTTACAAAATTCATAGCATAGCTAAATGTGCTTTAGAATTTTTTTTACTATTCTATTACTAACTAAAACTAATATTTATGAAATCAATCATTTACCTATTTAAATTATGTTTTTACAGTTACCTTCTTTTTGGGACAACTGCATATTCACAAGATCCGGTACAGTATGGAACTCCATTTGCAGGTGTGCCTGGCCGTGCAGATATAAATTTATACCAGGCACATATTCGTCCTTATAGTGCATCTGGCAATTTGGCCGGCGTAACAGCAAGGTTAGATGCCATCAAAGCGCTTGGAATCAATGTAATTTATGTGATGCCGATTTACCCATATGGTACAGATTCGAGAAGCACAAACTCTCCGTATTGTATCAAAGATTTCAAGGCAGTGGGTTCAGAATACGGAACACTGACAGATATGCGCAACCTTGTGGATGGTGCACATAGCCGAGGAATGGCTGTAATACTCGATGCTGCTATTAATGGCACTTCTTGGGATCATCCCTGGATTATACAACATCCGGATTGGTATGTTCAAAGTGGGGGTGTTATTCAACAATTGTCATCTTATCCGGATGTTGCTGCGCTTAACTTCAGCAACACAACGATGCGCGCTGCATTGGTAGATGCCTTAAGATACTGGATATTTGCTGCCAACATTGATGGCTACCGGTGTGACTTTGCCAATAACCCACCGCTTGATTTTTGGACAAATACGATCAATAACTTAAGAAGTATTACTACACATAAACTGATTATGTTTGCCGAAGGCGACAGACAAACGAATTTTCAAACCGGATTTGACATGAATTTTGGGGATCAATTCTATTGGGTTGCCTTGACGAATATCAAAAATGGTGGTTCTGTAACTACCAATCTTACAACAACTACAAATTATGAATATCAATATGCAACAAGCGACCAACAAGTGGTTCGCTATACTGGTAATCATGATACTGAGGGGAGTATTTCGCCAATGTCGATGTTTACAAACCATGCCGGTGTAGTAGCAAATTTCGTTGTAGCTGCCTATATGAGAGGCGTTCCTATGCTAACCAGTGGACAGGAAGTTGATTTTAACCAAACCATTCCATGGCCATATACTGGTGTAAAAATAAACTGGAATACAAATCCCTCTGCAGCGGCAGATTTTACCAAAGTACTTAATTTTCGGACTGCCAGTACAGCTATCAGACAGGGTACTATGACCAACTATTCTGATGCAAATGTTTGTGCATTTACAAAAGTATCCGGCACGGAGAAAGTTATAGTAATGGTAAACCTTAGAAACGGAACAAATAACTATGTAATACCAGCAACATTGGCTGGTAGTTATATCGATGCATATTCAGGGGCTGCCGTGACATTAACTTCAGGAGCTACACGTTCACTAACAGCTTATCAATATGTGGTTTTAAAAAGTGGCGGAGGAACAGTAACAGTAACCGGAGTTTCCATAAGTCCAACCTCTGTTTCCATTGCAACCGGTGCAACAAGCCAGTTAACTGCTACCATAGCTCCAAGTAATGCAACCAATCAAAATGTGACATGGAATTCGAGTAATACAGCAGTGGCAACAGTTAGTTCTACCGGCATGGTTACCGGAGTTGCTGTTGGTACTGCTACAATTACTGTTAAAACAGCAGATGGAGCAAAAACGGCCACCTGTGCCATAACGGTTCAAGCTGGGGCACAATTTACTGTTTACTTTCTTAAACCAGCCACTTGGGGTACAGCTATAAAAGTTTATTGGTGGTCAGCTTTGCCTGTAGGAGTTCTTGCGGATGGAACATGGCCAGGAGTAGGTATGACCTCCATAGGAAATAATTGGTATAGCTACACATTCAGCAATGTCACTTCTACAAATATCATATTTAATGATGGAACTAACCAAACAGCCAATTTAACCGCGAGTACAAATTCCTGGTTCGCCGACAATACTTGCTATACCAGTTATAATGCAGTTACAGGTGTAACCTTAAGTCCGACAACAGCAACAATAGCCGCAACAGCTACTCAACAGTTAACGACTACGATTGCTCCTTCAGCGGCTACAATTAAAACCTTGACATGGACCTCCAGCAATACCGCTGTTGCAATAGTAAGCTCAATAGGTCTGGTTACTGGCCTGGCTGCTGGAACCACCACTATTACAGCTACAACTGAGGATATGAGTAAAATAGCTACTTGTGCAGTAACAGTAACCGCAGGTGCTGTTACTTATTATCAGATAGTAAATCGTTGGCAAACAACAACCTATTTGAAAGATGCTGGTGCCGGCCAGGTAGCTTACGGAATAAGCCCTGCAAGTACTGATTACACTTATCAATGGCAACAGGTAAGTGTGGGTGATGGTAGTGGCTATGTCTATCTCAAAAACCGCTCAACTGGTAATTACATGCATATTGAAAATCTAAATGGTTCCGTACAATGTGGAGCAATCACTCTTGGCTGGTATAGCGCCGAATGGTCATTAGTAACTGCAAGCAGCCCGTGGGTTTACCTTGAAAACAGGTGGCAAACAAGTGATTGGATTCATATTGAAAACCTTTTAGGATATGCTCAATATGGTTCAGCAAGCGGTTGGTACAGTGCTGAATGGCAGTTTGTAAATGGCACAATAAAATCGTCTGAGATTGAATTGGTATCAGGTAATACTTCAAAGGCAGGTGTCAATGTACTTGTTTATCCTAATCCTGTTGAAAATGGATATTTAACAATTAATTTCAAAACCGGTGACAGCGTAGGAATTATAAGACTTTTTGATTTGCAGGGAAGAAATGTTTTTGAATCCACGCTCTCAGGCTCGCATACCATGCTAGATGTATCCTCTTTAGTCAAAGGAATGTACATTTTAAATTTAAGTACTACATCAGGGTCATTTACACAAAAGATTTTGATTCAGTAGAAGGTCAGTCCTTAGTGATATACAAGAGGCGCTGTTCAGTGCGACAGTGCCTCTTACTTATCCACATAAGTAAAATCAACATAATAGCTTAAGGTACCGTTATAAATCACAGTTTCTTTTATTACCCTGTTTTGGGAATCAAATTCATATGTATAGTCAGTAGCTACGTTTCCATAAACTTTCTTTTTTATGAGATTTTTATTAGGTTTCCCTATGGTTGGAAAGCCCATATTATTTAACTCTATCGTAGTTAATTTGTCGGTATAATATTCAAATTGTGTTGTGTCTACGGAGAGTGTCGAATTTGACCATAGTCTTGAAATAGTCGTAGTGACGTTATCACCGATGAAAGAATTGAAAGAAGTATCTATATTACCAAAATAAACATCAACTGATTTTATATTGTGACCCTGTTCATCATAAAAGAATTTTTGATTGTCATTTATATTTTCAGAAACAACAACGTACGAAGATTCAGAGGTCCAACCTTGGGAATTTATAAGGTAGGTCTCAGTCCTATACAATACTTGCTTATTATCATAAACCTTATAGGTCATTGTTGAGGCATTGTATTCTGCAACAGTACTTCCTCCATTTTTTGTTTTACCCCCTATTAGTTTATTCTCCGCATCATATTCGTAAACAACTGAATCATGAACGCTACCATCAGGTAATGTTACTATTCTTGATTTTATCAAAGGCATTATTGTGGTTGTGCTCTTAATATTATCTTTTTTGCATGATACAACCAATGCCGCTACAATTAATAATAATGCTAAATTTTTCATTATGTTTTTTTTAGGTTATTGTTATAATCATTCCTAATTATCATTTATAATCTCTTAATCTACTGCCTTATCCCTAAACCAAAATAACCTCTCCAATATGGATAAATAATTTGAATTTATGATCGATTCTGCAAAAAGGCTGCAAAACGCTTAAAATTATTATTTATAAAGTACAATATTCAAAAAGGATTATTAAATTTTTACATGTGGTCAGTTTTGTAAAAAGATTGTAATTTTCTCAACAGCTAACCCGGTATATTCTGCAAACTCAATAACGCTTACAAGTGTCGCTTGCTCTTTGATTTACCTTCCTTGATCTTCCGCTTAATTCAGATATTTTAGTACGTTTGATTATTCTATAAAGTCCTTTGGCGGAGAGCGTGGGACTACTAAAGTAATCCCATTTGGTGGGTCGCTTAAATCAAAACTTGTTACGGGCTTTATATATAATCGATTAAATATCTATGATTTAGTGCGTCGTCAATTCAATTGGTTTAACCTTTTAAGTTTTGAAATGATTAAAATGATAAGTCATAAAACTTAGACATATCAATTATCAGTAATAACGACACCATCAGGGTAAAGTTTTTGATGTGTGAATTATGTAACTCTTCCCGGGAATTGTGTAACACTTATTTTTCTTCATTTGACCACCTTTGGATTGTTTCCAAAACAGGACTTGCAGTGCATTGTGTATTGCATGATCGATTTTATCTTACAAAGATGAGTAAAATATGAAGGTGGGCCCAACTTTAATTAATGATTCTCTACAACGTTTGAAATCTCGCCTTTGGGAAAATGACCTTTCTCAAAAATATATCGATACTGAACCACCCCTGAGTTCGGAATTATTTAGTACGGAACAGATGGAGCAGCATGGTAAAACCTTGGCAGGTTTGCATGTATTAGGCCCAAAAGTCGATCCTGAGCACCAACTTCTTTCCCGTCTTGCAGAAAATGAAGCTATACTGCTTGAGGTTCATAACCTTGTTTCAGAAGCTGTTAAAGGTAAACGACAAATTACTCCAGCAGGAGAATGGTTGCTAGATAATTTTTATATAGTTGAAGAGCAGATACGTACGGGAAGAAGACATCTGCCAAAAGGTTACAGTAAGGAATTGCCTCGCTTACTTAATGGTCCGTCAGAAGGACTTCCTCGTGTTTACGACATTGCTCAGGAAATCATATCACATGGGGATGGGCGGGTCGATCTCGAAAGCCTGAGCCGTTTTGTAACTGCATATCAAACTATTACTACATTGAAATTGGGGGAGCTATGGGCTATACCTATCATGTTAAGGTTGGCGCTTATTGAGAACCTGCGTCGTGTTGCTTCCAGAGTGGCGGCTGGCAGGATCGGCAGAGATCTCGCTGATTCATGGGCAGACCAGATGATAGAAATTGCTGAAAAGGATCCAAAGAGCCTGATCTTGGTTATTGCTGATATGGCAAGGTCAGATCCTCCGATGTCGACCCCATTTGTTTCAGAATTTGTAAGGCGCTTACAAGGCCAAAGTCCTGCACTAGCATTTCCATTAACTTGGATTGAACAACGGCTTTCAGAATCAAATCAAACAATCGTCCAGTTAGTGCAGTCTGGCAATCAACAACAAGCCGAACAACAGGTTTCTTTTAGCAATAGCATTGGCAGCCTTCGATTCCTAAGCGCAATTGATTGGCGTGAATTCGTTGAAACTATGAGCCAGGTGGAACAAGTTCTCCAAAAAGACCCTGCCGAAGCATACAGCTATATGGATTTTAATACACGTGACCACTATCGTCATATATTGGAAAATATTGCAAAAAAATGCAACTTTTCTGAAGTTGAAGTGGCTTATAAAACACTAGAGCTTGCAAAAAAAGGGGCAGAACTAAATGGTACAGAGGATCGTACAGCTCATGTCGGATTTTATCTCGTTGGCAAAGGTCTGCTTCAGCTTGAACAACTTACAAAAGTAAAATATACTTTACCAGCTGTAACTAGAAAAACCATTCTCCGATTTCCATTGTTTTTCTATCTGGGTTCAATTGTATTATTGACAATAATATTCGCATGGAGCCTTTTCATGAAAGCCCACAGCGATGTAATTTTCGGATGGTACATATGGCCCATGGGTATACTCCTGATGACATGTACAAGTTATCTGGCTGTATCCCTTGTAAACTGGATGGTCACACTTTTTGTCAATACATATCCATTATCGAGACTGGATTACTCGAAAGGGATCCCTCCCGAATCGCGCTCATTAGTTGTGGTTCCCTCAATGCTTTTAAATCCTCAAAATGTTGAAGACCTGGTGGAGGCATTGGAGGTACGTTATCTGGCAAATAAGGATGAAAACTTACATTTTGGGTTACTGACTGATTTTAAAGATTCCAAAAAAGAGAAATCAGCGGAAGATGATGAACTTATTCAACTGGCATGTAATAAAATAACTTATCTAAACGAAAAATACCCGGGAGAAAATAACGATACGTTTTTCCTTTTCCATCGTCCACGCAAATGGAACCCAAAGGACAAAATATGGATGGGCTATGAACGTAAGAGAGGAAAATTATCAGATCTGAATTCCCTGCTTCGTGGGGGACCTGAAGATAAGTTTTCGGTAATTATTGGTGAAACTGAAGTTTTAAAAAAAATTAAGTATGTCATTACGCTTGACTCAGATACGCAGTTACCACGCGATTCAGCGAAGCAGTTTATTGGAGCGATGGCGCATCCTCTCAATAAACCAAAATATGATTTGAGAAAACAACGTGTAACAGACGGTTACAGCATTCTTCAGCCTAGGGTCGCTGTGAGCTTGCCCGGTACTAACCAGTCAAGGTATGCAAAACTTTTTGGAAGTGAACCCGGAATAGATCCATACACCCGAACAGTTTCCGATGTTTATCAGGACCTTTTTGGAGAAGGATCCTTTATAGGTAAAGGTATTTACGATGTCGATTCGTTTGAACAAACGGTAAAGGGACGATTTACAGAAAACAGAATCCTGAGCCATGATCTTTTGGAAGGTTGCTATACCCGTTCAGGCTTGTTAAGCGATTTTATATTAATTGAGGAATACCCCGCAAATTACAGATCAGATGTAAATCGAAGAGCCCGCTGGATAAGGGGCGACTGGCAGTTGCTTCCATGGTTGTTACCGTTTGTACCTAAGCTAAATGGTACTTCACAGAAAAATCCGCTATCTATTTTATCGTTGTGGAAAATCCTGGATAACCTCAGGCGCAGTCTTATTCCTTTTGCCCTTACACTACTTTTGTTGGCAGGCTGGACCGTTTTGTCATCATCCTGGTTCTGGACTTTGGCTGTCATCGGAATTATCTTTATTCCTTCCCTGATTATTTCTTTGGTTTACCTGTTCCAAAAACCAGAGGATGTTTTGCTGCAACAACATCTGAGAGCCGCCAGGCAATCGGCTACCATTAACTTTTACCAATCTGCATTTATGGTTATAAGCCTTCCGTACGAAGCCTTTTATAGTGTGGATGCCATTTTGAGAACGTGCTGGAGATTGTTCTTCTCAAAAAAACGGCTACTCGAATGGAATTCACCGGTTAAAGATGAATATCGAAAAAAGTTTAACCTAATTGAATCCTATAGAACCATTTGGATTTCTCCCTTTATCGCAATTATTTCAACAATCTGTCTTTCTATTTTGTGGCCAAAAACACTTATCATTGTTTGGCCGATTATTGGACTTTGGTTTGTTTTTCCAGTTATTGCATGGTGGATCAGTTGGCCTCTTGGGCCTCGTAAAGCAAGATTAACCACTAAACAATATTATTTTCTCAGAAAATTAGCGCGTAAAACATGGTTCTTTTTCGAAACCTTTGTTGGACCGGAAGATAACTGGTTACCCCCGGACAATTATCAGGAATATCCCATTTCAGTGATAGCACATCGCACTTCACCCACGAATATGGGACTTTCACTTCTTGCAAATCTGTCGGCATACGACTTTGGTTATATTCTTACCGGAGAGTTTCTTGAACGAACTTCGAACGCATTCAAAACCATGAATTTGTTGGAAAAATATCATGGCCATTTTTTTAATTGGTACGATACTCAATTATTGAAGCCACTAAGGCCACTTTACGTTTCATCGGTGGACAGCGGTAACCTTGCTGGTCATTTATTAACCCTCCGGCAGGGACTTCTCACCCAGCCAGATCAAAAAATACTCGGGCCCCGGCTTTTTGAAGGAATTAATGATACGTTAAATATTCTTTTAGAGATGGCAGGAAAAGCAATATCTGCCCAAGTCATTCAATTCCGAAAAGATTTGAATGAAATTTTAAATGAACAACCAGTTACGCTTGTTAATATACTAAAATGCCTGGAAAGACTTTCAACATCCTCTGCTGAAATCGTAAATAACTTCGCTTCCGACAACGAAGATCAGTATAACGCTTGGGCAAATAATCTCTCCCGTCAGTGTCAGGGGGCCTATGATGAATTGACCTATCTGGTTCCATGGATTTTATTTCCGGTTTCTACTGAAATATTGGACAAATATCCTGATTTTAATAACATTCCAACATTACGCGAAATTGCCAAAACTGATACCCTGGAAATGAATGATGATTTCAAAATACAATTCAGGGAAGCCAATGATCGTGCACGGGAAAGGATTGATCTTATAGAAACCCTTGCCCGGCAATCGGGTGAATTTGCGAACATGGAATATGATTTTCTTTACGACAAATCTCGTCATTTACAAACAATAGGATATAATGTTGAAGACCGGCGGCGAGATTCAAGCTATTATGATTTATTGGCTTCAGAAGCAAGATTATCGAGTTTTGTGGCCATCGCTCAAGACCAAGTGTCGCAGGAAAGTTGGTTCGCACTCGGGCGACTTCTTACGACGATCAATGGTGAGCCAATTCTTCTTTCATGGAGTGGTTCAATGTTCGAATACCTGATGCCTCTTATCGTAATGCCAACATACGAAAATACTTTGCTATATCAAACCTGCAATGCAGCTGTAATGCGACAAATCGAATATGGAAAATTAAGAAATGTCCCATGGGGTATTTCCGAATCGGGATATAATACTGTTGATGTTCATCAAAACTACCAGTATCGTGCATTTGGAGTGCCCGGACTTGGACTCAAAAGAGGACTTTCGGAAGATTTGGTAATAGCTCCTTATGCAACTGCACTTGCACTGATGGTTAAGCCAGAGGAAGCATGCGCTAATCTTGAGCTTCTTGCCAATGAAGGGTTTATAGGTAAATATGGTTTCTATGAGGCTATAGATTACACAGCTACGCGGGTACCAAGGGGACAGTCAAAAGCAATTGTAAGGTCTTTCATGTCGCATCATGAGGGGATGAGTTTCCTCTCTTTAGCTTATATTCTATTAGACAGCCCGATGCAAAAGAGGTTTGAGTCAGACCCATTGTTCAAGGCAACTTTATTGTTGCTTCAGGAAAGAATCCCCAGGGCCACTACATTTTTTTCGCATACTTCCGGTGTTACCAATATTCGACCTAATGCTGAGAATCAGGAGATGCCTATGCGTGTCTTTAAAACTCCCTTTACACCGATTCCTGAAGTACATTTATTATCAAATGGAGGTAGGTATCGGGTAATCATTACAAATTCCGGTGGAGGATACAGTCATTGGAATGATATTGCCGTAACCCGCTGGCGAGAAGACAGTACCTGCGACAATTGGGGAGCTTTTTGCTATATCCGTGATGCGGAGAATGGAAATTTTTGGTCAACTACCTATCAGCCTACTCTTAAGCGACCAGATAAATATGAAGCGATATTTTCGGAAGGACGCGCAGAATTTCGCCGTCGCGATTTCGATATTGACGCACATATGGAAATTGTGGTCTCCCCTGAAGACGACATTGAATTACGAAGGATCCAGTTAACAAATCGCACCAGGGCAAACAGGATTATCGACATTACAAGTTATGCAGAAGTTGTGTTGTCTACAAATGCAGCTGATTTAGCACATCCTACATTCAATAACCTCTTTGTCCAAACGGAAATTGTCAAACAGCGACAGGCAATTCTCTGCACCCGACGTCCCAGATCAGTTAACGAACATTCACCATGGATGTTTAACCTGATGGCAGTTCATGGAGCTGAAATCCGGGATATTACTTTCGAAACGGACCGTTTGCAATTCATAGGACGTGGAAACACCCTTGTATCGCCACAGGCAATGACAAATTCAAAAACCCTCTCTGGAAGTCAGGGTTCAGTGCTCGATCCTATTGTAGCCATTCAATATCAAATAATACTCAAACCAGAAGGTTCAGCTACCATTGATATAGTTACAGGAATAAGTGAATCTCGTGAAGGAGCATTAAATCTTGTAGAAAAGTACCAGGATAAGCAAATTGCAGACCGCGTTTTTGAACTAGCATGGACACATAGCCAGGTAGTATTGCGACAGATTAATGCAAGCGAACCGGATGCTCAATTATATGGTCGGCTTGCCAGTTCTATCATTTTTGTCAATTCATTATTGCGGGCAGAGCCTGGAATCCTTATAAAAAATCGTCGTGGACAATCAGGTTTGTGGGGATATTCCATTTCAGGTGATTTGCCGATTGTGCTACTACAAATTGAAGATCCGGCTAACATAAATCTGGTACGACAGCTTGTGCAGGCTCATGCTTATTGGCGATTAAAAGGATTAGCCGTCGATTTGGTAATCTGGAATGAAGATCGTGCAGGTTACCGTCAGTTACTTCAGGAACAAATTATTGGATTAATTGCTTCAGGAATTGAGGCTAATATTATTGATCGGCCAGGCGGAATATTTGTACGCTCAGCAGATCAAATATCAAACGAAGACCGAATTCTTTTCCAAACAGTTGCCCGTGCTATCATTAGCGATACACGGGGAACTTTGGCTGATCAAATTAGTCGCCGTGGCTTCGGAGAATCACCTGTATCGCATTTCAAACCAACAAAAACCTATAAGCCCAATCCACAATCAGATGAGGTTTTACCCAGACAGGATCTGATTTTTTATAATGGTATCGGAGGATTTACACCGGATGGACGGGAATATGTAATTACAATATCGAAAGACAGGGTAACACCTGCACCATGGGTAAATGTACTGGCCAACCAGGGATTCGGGACGGTAATTTCTGAGAACGGGCTTGCTTATACCTGGGCTGAAAATTCCCACGAATATCGTCTCACTCCTTGGAATAATGATCCTGTAACCGATTCGAGCGGTGAAGCCATGTATATTCGCGATGAAGAGACAGGTTACTTCTGGTCTCCAACACCACTGACAGACAGCCAATCAAAACTTTACCTGAGCAGGCACGGATTTGGCTATAGTATATTTGAACATAACGAAGGAGGCATTGTCAGCGAACTTACGGTTTATGTTGCACTGGATGCTTCGGTAAAGTTTTCGGTATTAAAGGTGAGGAACGAATCGGGAAGATCATGCAAATTATCAGTTACAAACTATGTGGAATGGGTATTGGGCGATTTGCGGCACAAATCTGCTATGCATGTGAACACCAGTGTTGACTTAAACGCCAGTGTGATATATGCCGCAAATCCATATAATTCGCAATTTACTGAGCGGGTTGCTTTTCTTCAGACAGACGATGCAAGCTCAATTACCTGTGATCGTAAAGAGTTTTTAGGACGAAACGGTACATTGAAAAATCCTGCTGCAATGGTACGTTCGCGTCTTTCTGGAAAAAAAGGGGTAGCTTTGGATCCTTGCGCAGCCATTCAGGTTCCTTTTGATCTGGCGCCAGGACAGGAACGCGAAATAATATTCAGGCTTGGCTCGGGAGGGAATCTTGATGACGCAAACAACCTTATACGCCGTTTTCGTGGATCAGGTCCTGCACGTATTGCATTGGAAGCAGTCTGGCAATATTGGAGTTATACACTTGGCAAAGTACAAATAGAAACACCCGACTTGTCTATAAATGTCCTTGCTAATGGATGGCTTTTATATCAAACTTTAGCATGCCGGATTTGGGCCCGCAGTGGATATTATCAATCGGGAGGGGCATTCGGATTTCGCGACCAGTTGCAGGATGCAATGGCCGTTATCCATGCTGAACCTCGTCTCGTAAGAGAGCAGCTTCTTCTTTTTGCAAGCCGGCAATTCCTTGAAGGAGATGTCCAGCACTGGTGGCATCCACCTACTGGTAGAGGAGTGCGCACTCATTGTTCCGACGATTATCTTTGGCTACCACTAGCAGCATGTAGATATGTAACAAGTACAGGTGATACGGGAGTTCTGGATGAATCCATTCATTTTTTGGAAGGACGCCCTGTAAATGCCGAAGACGACTCTTATTACGATTTGCCAAACAGGTCGGAAGAAAAAAGTACATTATACGAACATTGTAAGCGCTCTATCCTGCATGGGCTCAAATTTGGTGATCACGGGTTACCCCTCATTGGCACCTGCGACTGGAATGATGGAATGAATATGGTCGGAAATCATGGTAAGGGAGAGAGTGTCTGGCTTGGTTTTTTCCTTTTTGAAGTACTCGGTCAGTTTATCAAAGTTGCACAGGCAAAAGGCGACTTTAATTTTGCTGAGCGGTGCAGTAATGAAGCAGATAAGGTACGTCAGCATATTGAACAAAACGCATGGGACGGCGAATGGTATCGACGTGCTTATTTTGACAATGGCACTCCACTTGGATCGTCAAGTAACGATGAATGCCAGATTGATTCCATTTCTCAAAGTTGGTCTGTGCTTTCAGGAGCGGGTGGTGCTGATCGCACTCGGATGGCCATGGAATCTGTGGATAAAAGACTTGTTAGGCGTGAGCATTCGTTGGTACAATTGCTGGACCCTCCTTTTGACAAATCAGATTTGAATCCCGGTTATATTAAAGGTTACGTTCCCGGAGTGAGGGAAAATGGCGGTCAATATACACATGCAGCTATATGGACAGCAATGGCATTTGCAAAATTGGGCGACAACAAAAAAGCATGGGAAATTTTAACAATGATCAATCCCATAAATCATGCAAAGTCTACTGAAGAAGTTGCAAGGTACAAGGTTGAACCTTACGTAATTGCTGCTGATGTTTATGCCCTTTCGCCTCATATTGGCAGGGGTGGATGGACCTGGTATACAGGATCAGCGGGCTGGATGTATCGTCTGATTGTGGAATCATTACTCGGGTTAAGGCTTGAAGTAGATAAATTATATATCGAACCGTGTCTTCCATCCGATTGGGTTTCTTACAAGATCCATTACAGATACAGGGAAACAACCTACCATATAACAGTATCCCAGCTATATGAAGGCCACAGGAAACAAATTATTATACTGGACGGGACTGAATGTCAGGATAGGTTTATCCATATGATTGACGATCGTCAAGAGCATATGACAGAAGTAAAAATTTTCCTGGAAAAAATGTAAACCCATCGCTCAAGAACGGGATTCGAACCTTATATATAACCTGTTAAATATCAAAAATTTAATGTGTCATTAATTGCTTTATGCTTCAGGAAACCCAGAGATGACAGAAAATATGAAATTAGACGGAATAGAGAAATATAAAAAAGTACTTATTACCAACAATTTATTTAAGTCTTACTTGGAGAATAAAAATTAGTTTCCGGAAGCTAAAAACCCTCTGAAACCAGCATTACGTATGAACAGATGGGTGCGCCTTGCATGAGCAGCGCGCACCCATTAAAACGTACTAGAAAAGTTTAAAAATACAATAAACTTTACAAAAGGCTAACAATCTTTAATGTCCGACATTTATTGTTCTGGTTGTTTCCTCAAGTGTCAAAGTAATTTCAAGATCCTGGCATACATTATAAACACGTATGATAGCCTCAATGTCTGGAAACTTAACACTTAATCCCATGCCTCTCAATGTATCTATTACTATTTGTCTATCTGTCTCTTCCATAATCAATTGATTTAAAGGATTTTTTTAAGATGAAGCAGTCAGGGATTTTGCCCTGACTATCTCACTTATCAAATAATTTCGAATTTAATTTAATTGTGGATTGCTTTTTCTGTAAGTCTTATTGCTTCACTGATGTGTTTCAACGCCCTGTCTTGCAAGCCTTGTGCAAATCTATTATCTTCATCTTTGTTCACATCTTCGCGTGCTTTGGTAAGAAATTCGGCTGCAGCGTGTAAACGACCTACATGATCCGGATGCTCATCTACCTTCGGATGATCGTTAATATCTTTTCTATCGTCGATAGAGGCCTTCTTGATTTCATTGATTGCTTCGTCAATTCTTTTAACAGCTTCAACCTCATCAACAGTTTGCTTCCAGTCGCCAGAACGATGTTCAATCATCCAACGGGCAGCGCGTAAATCTGATAAGGCATGCAGGTAATGAGGATGTTCAGGTTTCTGCCCACTCACGTTAAATTGGATAAACACCAGCATGACACCCAGCCCAATCAATGACATTAATTTTTGCATTTTCATATTCGTCAGGATTTGTTTATAATTAATGAGATACTGATAATAATTTGTAATAAAAAAACAATTAATTTCCTTTTTTAACTGAGACTCCGGATTCTACTATTTTCAAAAGGTTTACTATGAAGGCCAAAAAATATGCCAAATGATTGTTAATAAAAGTTAAACAGTTTAAAAGACCCAGCTATTGTTAGTTATAGTGTGGAGTTCCATAGTGCTTTTTGTTGATAATAATCTCAGCCCGGTTGTAAAAAGAAAAGGCTGCCCACATGGGACAGCTTTTCCGTTATATCATCACTTTTATTATTTACCACCATCTGAAAAATTTACGGCCAAACCTGCGGTCAAAACTGTGTGTTTTTAAAGTTGTATTGTTTGTAACGGTGACCAAGGTCATGTATGGATGATCAGGAAGGTCCTGTTTATAGGTAATAGTAAAGGACGATGCGGTAGTACCTGATACAGTTAAATCCATGGTACCTGAGCTAACGATAGGTGTCAGTTTGTAAAAAGTTACTACTAATGGGGTAGCTTCACTTACGGTTTTTGTATAATCGTTCCCTTTTTCGTTAACCCCCGTTACTGTTCCGGAAATTGTTATCGTATCCAGGGCTGGTATATTTCTGAATTTAACGTATTTCCAAGCAGTTGTCAAGCCAATATTGTTGTAATGGAGAATTGAAATCCTTAATTTGTTAACTACCCTGGTAAACTTTAAGCTGTCGGTTTGGCCGGTTTGTACAATTGCAAAACTTAAATTCGCCGTTATATTATCAGTAACACTTAACTTCAGACTGGTAAGGCCATTATATGTATAGACGTGTTTTGTCCTTGTTACAGTCCTGGTCCCATTAACTGTAACTGTGGTGCTATCCGTTGTAACAGCAAACCCTTTAAATGTAAATGCTCTTGTTACTAACAATTTATCATTACCGGCAGTAACATAAATATCGATTTCTCCATTTTTCACAAAACTCTCATTGGCAGTACTGTCTTGATAATTTGTGTAGACGATGGTGATCAATTTAGGAAATGTAGTACTATCGGGATGATCAACTGTAATAACCT
>CAYZNC010000015.1:0-37806 GCA_964478555.1 uncultured Bacteroidales bacterium
GAATATAATATCATATTTCTTTCTCGTTGGCGATTAAGCAGCACGCTCATATAAAATTCCTTTACCGGCTTAGCACCTTCATAATATATCCCTTGCTCTATCAATACTTTATGAACAATATTTCCCATTGGGCCAGTTTGGTGAGTAACCAAACGCATCCCCAAAATTTGCTCCGTATACAAAGCTACATCTTCTATACTCTTTGCAACCTTTACCCCTCCTCCTTTACCACGACCTCCTGCATGTATCTGAGCTTTTACAGCCCAACTATTAATTCCTAATTGATCATGAAGCTTTTGAGCCACTTTTTTAGCCTCGGTAACTGAATCTACAACAATCCCTTCGGGAACAACCACGCCATAATGCCTCAAAATAGATTTGGCTTGGTATTCATGAATATTCATAAGGCAACTTTTGTTTATATCTGTTAAATTTACTTATTTATAATGTGTCCTGCTATATTAAAAAACATAAATTACTATTTTAAGTTTATTTTTGTCTCAATTTTATTGAAAAAAACATCACAAAATGAGAAAACTATTTACAAGCGAGCTTAATCGTAAATCCGTTTCAGATTTTAAGAACTCAGATAAAACCCCTATTATAGTAGTGCTCGACAATGTTAGAAGCCTTAACAATATTGGTTCTATTTTTCGAACAGCCGATGCTTTTTTGCTTGAAGCAATTTATTTGTGTGGCATAAGTGCGACTCCTCCCCACAAGGAAATCCACAAAACAGCACTTGGTGCTGAAGATTCGGTAACGTGGAAATACTTTACAGATACAAAGGAAGCGTTAAAAACATTAAAAAGTCAAGGCTACTGCATAGTTGCACTCGAACAAACGGAAGGCAGTATTTCGCTGGAGAATTTTCCTGTAAATATGAACCAGAAATATGCTTTAATTTTTGGCAATGAAGTAAAAGGTATCCAACAGGAAGTTATTGATGACTGTAATTATAGTGTTGAGATACCACAGTTTGGAACCAAACATTCCTTTAACGTATCCGTAACTGCGGGCATTGTTATTTGGGAATGGTGTAGAAAGATGGTTTTGCACAATGAACAATGAGCAATGTGAAATGGACAATTGAAGAAACAAAGTACTGAGTACTAAACAGTCCATTGGCTTAAATCATAAAAAAAGGCGAACCTTTTGGTTCGCCTTTTCTATGATGATTGTGAAATATCTTATTGAACAATCGATTTAAATTTAGCATCCTGGAAATATTTGAAAAATTCCAGATCCTTAGCAGCGTTGGCCTTTAATTCAGCACTCTTACTGCAAGCTGTAGTTAAGTTGGTGAAAAGCATGTCAGCATTCTGAGTTCTTGCACCAATAATAGCTTTCAGGTAATAAACAATAGCATCTTCACTCTTAACATTATTAAGAATTGCAAGAGCACCGTCATTGTCCTTATTCAGAAGTTTTGCTAAAGCAGCATTTACTTCAGGAGCACTTCCAAATGAACTGATGGCATCAGTATATTTACCTTGAATAATTTTGATGATACCAATATTGTAATTAACCTCATCACCTGCGCCCATAGCTGAAGTAAAGAGTTCTTCTGCCTTAGCTAAGTCACCTTCGATAAGTAAGCAAGCTCCTAAGTTATTTTTTACAACGTTGTTATCTTCAATTTGCTTGGCAGATTCGAAAGCAGCCTTAGCTTCAGGTTCGCGTTTCAATTTAATCAAAACATAACCTGAATTGTTTTTTGCTCTGAAATCAGAAGGATATTTAACAGCAGCAGCTTGATAAATTGCTAACTGAGCGTTCAGATCGGTAGTTAACTTACCGGCAGCATAGAGAAGTTCTTCCAGTGAAAGTGTATCTGGTTTGGAAGTTGCCAAAGCAAGAATTTCCTGGTCTGTTTTTCCAGCATCTACAACTTTAACAGTGAATTTAGAACGTCTTAACTGAGGTAGAATTTTCTCTTTAATTTCGCTGAAAGCAGCTGAAATGTTCTTGATTTCTTTTTCACGAACGGCGGGATCAGAATACATAGAAAGTACGCGAAGTACTAATTCTTTATCCTTAATATCGGAAGCTTCCATTAATTTCTTGAAACCATCCCAGTCTTCTGCAGTTGTTAAATAAGAAAAGATATCATTATTAACTTTTGTAAGTTTAGCTTTCTTAACAACATCCTTGGTGATATAAGCACTAGCTGATTCTTTTCTTTTACCGGCAAGTTTCTCATTCAAATCCATAGGACCGTCTGGTGAAGCATAAGCTGAAACTTCAATGCCTTTAATTGATTTTTTAGGATCAGCATCGATATTTTTCAGAGCCTGATTCATATTTTTAATTTCATCCTTCTTCAATTCGGTAGGTCTAACTTCTGCACGATTGATCAGGTACTTAATGTCAGAAACCATGTCTGTAGTTGATTCGCGAATGAATTTATCACCAACCATAATTGGACGAGGATCCTTAACAACTAATAATTCGGTTGCAATTACACCATCGCCTATTTTTAAAGGAGCATAATCAACAGTTTTTTTACCTAAAGTTGCTTTGATCCTAAGTTCGAGAGAAGCTACTTCCATCTCGGGTTTGTAAGCAATCTTATCAGTAGTGGTATAGCTACCACCTTCTTTATATTTAATCGGCTTTTCATTACCCTGAATCTTTTCACCCTGCAAAGTAATAGCTTTGTATGCTACTTCTCCACCAGTGTAAGTCAATACAGGTGTAACTACAAGAACAGCTTTTTTGTTAAAATACTTGGCCGGAATCTTTCCAGTAACAGATGCTTCAACTTCGCCGCCTTTAACTTCAAGTGGATTAGGTGTAAGAGTATAGCCAATATTTTTGGCCTTTTCTTTCATTTTGTTTAATCCTCCACAACTGCTAAGCACAATTACTGCCAGAAGAGTTGCAAACAATGATAGATTATTTTTTTTCATAGTCACGTGGTTATTGGTTTTAAAACAGTTTGTAAAATTTCTTTAATTTAGATTATACAAACTTAGTAATGTTTTTCAATAAAAAAAAGGAGATAATAAAATTATTTATTTAAACAATTGATATTAAGGGATAACCTTATTAATACCCGCGGGGTAATCCCGCTCGAAGATAATTTCTACAATCTTTTCAAAATCAGCGATTTTACTGCAAAAATCAAGTTCGTTAGCATCGATCATAACAATGGGAAGATCCTTTTGTTGCTTAAAAAAATCCATATATCCTTCCTGTATTTTTACCAGATATTCCTTTTGAATTTTCTGTTCAAAATGGCGACCACGATTTTTGATATTTCTGATCAGATTATCGAGGTTAAGATGAAGATAGACATACAAATCAGGCTTAACAAGATTATTGGAAATAATGTTAAATATTTTGCGATAAATCTGAAATTCATCTTCTGAAAGATTAGTCCGTGAAAAAATCAAGGATTTCATGAAGTAATAATCAGTAATGGTAAGCGGTTGGAACAGATCTCTGTTTTGCAATTCGTCGTTAAGCTGATGATAACGTTCTGCCAGAAAAGACAGTTCCAAAGAGAATGAATATTTTTCAGGATTAGCATAAAAACCCGGAAGAAAAGGGTTTTCGTTTAAACGTTCCAATATGAGACGGGCATTGAATTTATCAGACAACAGGCGAGCAAGAGAAGTTTTACCTGCGCCAATATTACCCTCTATAACAATGTAATTGTATTGTTTCATCAGAAAAACAAACATATCTGGCACTTGGTACGGTGAGCCAAGCGCCAGATATTCAGTATTTAATGTTCTGGTTTCTCAGTTCTTTCTGGTTTTGGCAATAAAGCTTTTCGGGACAGTTTCATTTTACCAGTTTTTTTGTCAACTTCAAGTAACTTCACTTCCACCATATCACCTTCTTTCATGATTCCATCCAGCGACTGCAAATGTTTCCAATCAACTTCTGAAATATGCAGTAAGCCATCTTTCCCCGGAAGAATTTCGATAAAAGCACCAAATGCCAGAATTGATTTTACCTTACCTTTATATATTTTCCCAACTTCGGGAACTTCAATAATTGCGTTTATTCGAGCCAATGCTTCTTCAATGGACGTCTGATTATCCGCAAATACATCAATCACTCCCTTGTTGTCAATTTCTTCAATTACAATAGTAGCACCGGTAACATTTTGAATTTCTTGAATTACCTTGCCACCAGTACCAATAACAGCACCAATCATTTCCTTTGGTATTGTTAACTGCACGATACGCGGTGCATGAGGCTTAAGTTCAGGACGTGGAGCAGGAAGACAATCGGTAATTTTTTTCAATATGTGCAACCTTCCTATGCGTGCCTGTTCAAGTGCTTTGGCAAGTATTTCATAGGAAAGACCCTCAATTTTGATATCCATCTGGGTTGCCGTAATACCCTTTTCGGTTCCGGCTACTTTAAAATCCATATCTCCCAAATGATCCTCATCGCCAAGAATATCTGATAAAATTGCAAATTTACCTGTTTTGGTATCCGTTATTAAACCCATGGCAATACCTGAAACAGGAGCTTTAATTTGAATACCGGCATCCATTAAAGCAAGCGTACCAGCACAAACCGTTGCCATAGATGACGAACCATTAGATTCCAGGATATCCGATACTACGCGAATAGCATATGGATTTGCCGGAGGTTTTGGCACAACATACTTTAAGGCTCTCAGAGCGAGGTTACCATGTCCCACTTCTCTACGACTTATACCTCTTGAAGGTTTTGCATCGCCTGTAGAAAATGGAGGGAAATTATAATGAAGTACGAATTTTTCAGTTCCCTGAACCAACACTTCATCAACCACCTTTTCGTCGAGCTTGGTTCCAAGCGTAACGGTAGTTAACGATTGAGTTTCGCCGCGGGTAAATAAAGCTGAACCGTGTGCTGAAGGAAGGAAGTCTGCTTCGCAAACAATAGGACGAATTTCGTCCGTTTTACGACCGTCAAGACGAATACTTTCGTTGAGAATCATAGCACGCATGGCTTCTTTTTCCACTTCACCAAAATACCTTTTAATGAGTGGTGTCTTTTCTTCTTGTTGGTCTTCAGGATAAGAATTAATGATTTCATCTCTGATGGCTTCAAAAGCAGCGATGCGATCTTTCTTACCTAGTTGCGACTTAGCCACATCATACACTTTCTGGTATGTGGACGATTTTATTTTGGCGCGAAGTTCTTCGTCATTGGTTTCATGGCAGTATGTCATTTTGGTGGTTTTACCAACCATTTCCATGAGTTCCATTTGTCCTTTGCAATGTTTTTTGATTTCCGTATGTGCTATTTTTAATGCTTCGAGCATGTCAGCTTCGGAAATTTCTTTAAGTTCGCCTTCTACCATCATGATGTTATCGAAAGTAGCAGCAACCATCAAATCTATATCGGAATCCAGAAGTTCAGTAAAAGTAGGATTGATAACAAATTTACCATTGATACGGGCAACCCTCACTTCTGAAACCGGACCAGCAAATGGAATATCAGAAACAGCAAGCGCTGCCGATGCAGCTAAACACGCCATGGCATCCGGCATAATTTGTTTATCTGCAGAAATTAAATTTATAGTAACAAAAGTTTCTGCATGATAATCGGAAGGAAATAAAGGACGTAATGCGCGGTCTATAAGTCTGGAAACCAGAATTTCATAATCTGAAGGTCGGGATTCACGTTTTAAAAATCCACCCGGAAACCTTCCGGATGAAGCAAATTTTTCTTTATATTCAACGGAAAGTGGCATGAAATCCACATCTTCCTTTGCTTCTTTTGCAGTAACAACAGTAGCCAATAACATGGTTTTGCCCAATTTTAATAATACAGAACCATTGGCTTGCTTAGCCAATTTGCCTGTTTCCAAAACGATCGTTCTTCCATCGCCCAAATCCAAGGACTTCTCAAATATATTGAACATATATGATTTTTTAATGAGTAGAAAATATAATAATGATAAATAAGAAAAAGGCAATTTTGTGATTGCCTTTTTCCGGGGGTTATATCTTGTTACTTACGTATATTCAGCGCCTTTATGATTTCGCGGTATCTTTCTATTTTTCTCTCTTTTAAATAATCGAGTAACCTGCGACGCTTACCTACCAACTTCAAAAGAGCTAATTGTGTACTAAAATCTTTTTTATTACTTCGCAAATGCTCGGTCAAATGATTTATCCTGTGGGTAAATAATGCTATTTGAGATTCAGCTGAACCTGTATTGGTTGCTGCTAATCCATACTGTGTAAAAAGATTCTTTTTTACTTCTGCTGTTAAATACATCGTATCAATGTTTTATTTTATTTTAATTACGTCCTTTTTAAGATTTGCAAAAATATTTAATTTTTTCAAATATTCAATACTTTATATCAAGAAAAAAGTTAATGAGCTTCTTCTTCAAGAAAATTAATTAGCTTTTATTACGTTGAAACAATTATTTTAGCGCCAATTCCACATTTCAAACATTTCTTTTTATCGCAATATTCATTTCTCAGTTGAAGCAATGCCTGCGAATCGAATGCATTTTTTGGAATAATATTAAGGTTTTTCCACTGTGTTATAGTTGAATTTGACTCTGCCTCAAGTTGTTCGAGAAATAGCAAAGCTTTATCCTGATATTGTGGCAATCCCATTTTCTTTCCGTAGAGAAAATACAATGGCACAGCCGTGTTTATTACAATTGCCTTAGCTGATTCCAACCCCAGTAATTTACGAACCGGATGAGAGACATTGCCAAAAGTATAATGTGTTTGCCAGTATTCTGAAACATCAACCGCAAATAATTGCAGTAGCGAGTTAAGATTTTCCGTATCGAGAATAATAGAGCAAAGTGTGGAATTTTTATGTAAAATTTGAGCAAGTTGGGCAATGCGTATGGTTGGAAAATTCCCTGGTCGCAATCGCATGAACTTCCAGATATGAGTGTCTATAGCGTGCAGATAATATTTAGACCGAAGGAATTCATATTCTTTTTTTAATGTAAGGTAATATTCATCCTGGTTATGATCATCAAAAAGAAAGCCTGCCTGACCAAATAAAAGCGCTTCTAACTGGATAAGATTGTGGCTATGCTTTTTTATGATCTTGTAAGGCGTGGCCATCGCTAACGCATCAAATGGCTGTGAATTTACATGGAATCCCAAATTTCTTGCTAATTGACGGTAAAAGGCCTCATCCCAATCGTTGGTGGTATGGGTTAAATTATCGAGAATATGATTGGTACGTGCTTCCAATCTTTCAATGCCCATTTTGCTTAGCCATGAGGATAATATGATTGAATCAACCGAATTAATGCTGTCGGCACAGGGAATCCATTTTTGTTTAAGCATTAGTTCGTTGTAAATGTGCAAATATTTTTTTTCAAATATCATTTCTATTGCCGGAACCTGGCGTCCTTTAGATGTAAACACCGGCATATCATTTTGTTCCGTGATATGAAGTATAACGTTATCATAAGCAGCGTTTTGGTCATGATTATGCCGGTTCCAATCCGATGCTTTCGAGTGCACTTCTGCATTTCCCACCCAAAGTGTATCTCCAATTTTTATTTTGGCATTAAAAAAATCAGGGCCTGAATCGATATTAAGCTCGCCGGGATAAATAATTTCTATCTGCTCGCCTTCCAAATTGAGATTATCTGCCTTATATAGCCGGTATTTCCATATAAATGAAAGAAATTCCTCGTTCATAAGAGGTATGCATTAGAGAAGCTGGTATCTAATAAGTAATTTACACATATCTTCCTGCACTTCGCGAGCCTTTGCTCTCGCAACCTTAGCAAAATCGTTGGTGCAGTCTGCATAAATGATTGCCCTCGATGAATTAACAATCAAACCACATTGACTGTTAAAACCAAATTGAGCAACATCGGAAAGGCTACCTCCCTGAGCCCCCACACCCGGAATCAAAAGAAAATGATTGGGAATTATTTTCCGGATTTTAATTAATAGTTCTGCTCTTGTAGCACCAACTACATACATCAGATTGTTTTCACTACCCCACTTTTCCGATTTTTGAATAACGCTCTCATACAAAGGAATCCCCTTTTCTTTTTCCACCAATTGCTGAAAATCATCGGCTCCCGGGTTTGAGGTTAATGCCAGCAATATAACCCATTTATTCTGGTACTCCAGGAATGGAGTGATGGAATCGGCGCCCATGTAAGGCGATAAGGTGATAGCGTCAAAATCAATTCTCTCAAAAAAGGCCTTGGCATACATTTTCGAAGTATTACCAATGTCCCCCCTCTTTGCATCAGCAATGATAAAAATATCAGGAAATCGTTCCCGAATGTAATTAACAGTCATTTCCAGGCTTACCCACCCAACCGTTCCCAATACCTCATAAAAAGCAAGATTAAGTTTGTAAGCTATAGCATATTCGGCAGTAGCATCTATAATCTGACGGTTAAATTCGAACACCGGGTACTCATGTTTCATTAATATCCGTGGAAGTATGTTGAAATCGGTATCTAAACCAACGCATAAAAAGCTTTGCTTTCGCTGGATTTGTTTAAATAATTGGTCAGTAGTCATACGTTCTGTGTTATAAAACAATCAGATATTAGTTACATTCAATCTTTCCGCATTTTCTGCCATCTGTAGTTTGTCGATAAATTCCTGGATATTGCCATCCATTATAGAAGGAAGATTATAAACCGTAAGATTAATGCGATGGTCTGTAACCCTGCCTTGCGGGTAATTGTATGTCCTGATTTTAGCTGACCTGTCGCCTGTTGAGACCATGGTTTTACGTTTGGAAGCAATATTGTCGATGTGCTTCTGATATTCCACGTTATACAAACGCGTACGCAATTCGGCCAAAGCCTTCTCATAATTTTTGATCTGCGATTTTTCGTCCTGGCATTGCACCACTATTCCAGAGGGAATGTGTGTTAAACGTATGGCCGAATATGTTGTGTTTACCGATTGTCCTCCAGGTCCGGAGGAACAGAAGGTATCCTTACGTATATCGCTAATATTAAGCACAATGTCGAACTCATCAGCCTCAGGCAACACAGCAATAGTAGCAGCCGATGTATGAATCCGGCCTTGCGTTTCGGTCTTTGGCACACGCTGAACCCGGTGTACGCCAGACTCATATTTAAGCACTCCGTAAACCTTGTCGCCGGATATTTTCATAATAACTTCCTTAAAGCCGCCAACAGTACCTTCCGATGCATTGGTTACTTCAACTTTCCAACCCCTGTTTTCACAATATTTTGAGTACATGCGAAAAAGGTCGCCGGCAAAAATACTTGCTTCATCTCCACCAGTACCGGCACGGATTTCCATAAAAGCGTTCTTATCGTCCTCCGGATCAACTGGTAATAAAAGAAGTTGAATTTTTTCTTCCAACGGAGTTACCTGAACCGTAAGTTGATCCAGCTCAAATTTGGCCATTTCACGCAGTTCCTCGTCTTTCTCGCTGGCAAGCATATTCTTTGCCTGTTCAATATTGCTTACAACATTTTTATATTCTTGCAACGTCTGAATAATAGGCTCCAAATTACGGTATTCCTTATTCAACTGGATATATCGTTTGACATCGTTAATCACTCCAGGATCGATAATCTGTTGGGAAATCTCTTCAAACCTGAGTTTAACTCCTTCTAATCGTTCAAATATGATATTACTGGTCATTCTTCTTGTTCAATGTGTAAATTTTGGGTCACAAAGTTAATAAATGTATTGACGATTTACACCTGCAAATAAATAATCGAAAAGGCTTATGTAAAATATTAATTTATATCAATCAATGCAATCTATGACACTGAATGAAAGTTAACCGGGCCAGTCTTTAATGGGATTGATGCAGACTATTCGCAATTTTAACACCGATCAAACTATCAAATCTACTTCCAAAAGGCCTGTAATACACATAAATTACGTAATCATTTTCAGTTTCGTAAAAACTTCCTTCAAAATACCGGTCGTCTACATCCGATGATTTTTTTGGAATATATACATACTGATAATTATAATAGCCTTGCTTTACCAACAAATCTAATTCATATGCTTGCTTTTTAGCATTATATATCATCTTATTGTCGTCATAACAATTATAATCGGTTAGACCACCATAAACATAGATGTCTCCCTCCTTTAACGGAACATTAGCCGGAAAAGTAAACTGAACATGTGCATATTCTGCATCTAATGCAGCATCTGTACCTTGCTGGTTTTGAATAAGATATTTCCCGTCCAGATCTTCGTTATACAAATAGCTGATCTTATCCCTTGGATTATCGGGCTTTAACTCCACAACCCATGCTTCTCCTTTAAATTCTATAGATTCGATATTTGCAGACAGATATTTCAGACTTTTAATATCAAATGACCGGTATTCATTTCCTCCTAAAACGATGTTTTTTTCCGCATCGTCATATACCAGTTCCGTACTTCGGATAAACATTGGTTTTAAATCATTATTGGAAAATTTCCATTGGTTATTCTTTACCACCGAAACTTTTATATTTTGATAAGGATTTTCCATAGGAAAGTCGGGGTAAAGCAAAGAGAAATCAATCTCCTGATAAGCATTTTGATAAAGTGGTAATACAGGACGTTTTATATCCGGCACAATGGTTACATGCGGTTCAACCAATACAAAACGTTTGATAAAAACGGGATTATCTTCATTAACGCCTTCATAGACAATAACTACATAATTGCCTGATAATTTAAGCTTCACATTTTCATTGGGAAGTTGCAATTGATAATGAATATAGGGGACATGTGTACTGAAAGAGGGTTGATAATCCGTAATCTGATTTTGATAAAATCCATCGGCATATTCAGCATAAGCAATGCGAGAAGGCATCCAATCAATATCGCAATGAATGATCATGTAATTGTAGCTTTTGGCAGCGGTATTCAAATCATCAAAACTCAGTAGTAAAGGCTTTTCATCATTCATTTGAAGAATAGGGTATGCAAACTCCCATCCCTCTTTAGCAAATTGTACAGTTTTCAAACTACGGTTAAAAACTGCATCAGGGAAAGGTCCTTCGGGTAAAGCCGTACAAATTCCTTTGAAGCAAATTAATAATAGTACTATACCTAAACTTTTGAGCACCATGATCAAAAAAATATTTTCTACTTTTTTAACCTGCAAGATATAAAAAGGTTCTTAAATTTAAGCATTTAAAACGCTTGTTTAAAGATGATTTATTGAATCAACGGAAGATTCTATTTTTGTGGCTTAATTTCTCTAAGCGACCATATTTCGTTATTTAAGTCATATCGAAGTATGCCGTAAGTAAAGCTAAAATAAATATTTTCCCTTGGATTCTCTGAAGCCCGCACAAAACAACCATAAGGAAAATGCTTTCTCTTTTCATCATATATTAATTTTAAGCTAACTCAGTTTGTGGAAACATTTCCGGAAGCTGCCAGTTAACAGGCTCCTGGTTTTGTTTTTTTAGGATCTCATTAGTTTTAGAGAAGTGTCTGCATCCAAAAAATCCGTTATTAGCAGAATACGGCGATGGATGAGCAGCCGTAAGGATATGATGCTTCGAAACATCAATCAGTTGTTCTTTTATTCTGGCGTTATTTCCCCAGAGCAAAAATACAATGCCGGTTTTTTTAGCTGACAATATTTCAATTACACGATCGGTAAATGTTTCCCATCCCTTTTTATGGTGTGAGAGAGGCTGATTCGCTCTTACGGTTAAGGTTGCATTTAATAACAAGACACCCTGCTTTGCCCACGATTCCAGGTTACCGTGAGATGGAACTTCTATACCTAAATCATTTTTTATTTCTTTAAAAATATTCACCAGCGATGGCGGTGGCTTTATTCCGTTTTGAACCGAAAAACATAATCCATGTGCCTGGCCTTTCCCGTGATAAGGATCCTGACCCAGTAACACTACTTTTACTTTATCAAAAGGTGTTTGATCAAAGGCATTAAAAATTAAATTTCCCGGAGGGTAAACGGCGTATTGTTTTTTCTCTTCTACCAGAAAAGCCTTTAACTGCTGAAAATAAGGCTTTTGAAATTCATCAATGAGCACTTCTTTCCAACTATCTTCAATTTTGGGATTGTTGATTTCCATAATTAATCGATAACAAATCTTTTAATTAGCAAATATAATCCAAGTTTTTAAATGAGGTTTTGTTAGGTGGAAGGATTATGAAAATTTCAATGGAGGTTTCTACAAAGAGGTCACTGCTACGCAGCTTCGCAGCTCACCTATTCACAATATTTCATCCATTCTTCTCCAGAAACCCTCAGGGTTGAATACACACCATTAAAAAAGCAGACAAACCTGATGGCCTGTCTGCCCTGAATGAATAGTAATTGAACTCCTGTGCCAGGAGGTAACAATATAATCGGCTTGTTAGAATCTATGTAACCACCGGTATTGTCCGGCTTTTTTTCCAAATTTAATACTGATCATGACCTCATGCGATCCGAAACTGTGTGCCCGAATACTTGAGAAATCGTAATCAAATGCATAACCAAAGGAATAGTTATCGACACTCACACCCATCATAATAATAAAGGCGCTTCCTGTACGGAATGACAAGCCACCCCAATAATCGTTACGATAAAATAATTTGGCTCCCAAGTCCATCTGAGGTTTTAATGTTTTTGACACTTTGATAAGTGCAGTTGGCTGGAGCATTAGATCGCGACTAATTTCGATATGGTAACCTCCATGTATATTATATTGGCGGTACATGCGATAATCATTAGCATTGCCGCTATTACCCATCTGCAACGACGATTGCGTCAATCCCATGATGGACAAGCCTGCGTAATAATCCTTAGTAGTATAAATACCTCCAAAACTAAAATCGGGAATAAAGAGTGAGAGATCAGACTTATCGATTAAATTATCATCGTTATCACTTAAAACCATCCTACTCTTATCCATAGTGAATTGGTAAAAAGATGCCGTAAGTCCTAATGAAAGTTCCGCATCTTCGAGTGGTAGATGGTAAGCGTAGGTAAACTGAAAACCGGTGCGATCGATGAGACCCACTCTATCATTATAAAAGTTAACTCCCAAACCGACTCTTCCATTGGGTGTGCCAGATTTCTCGTCAGGATGAGGATTAAGCATTTTAACAATAAAATTATTGCCATCTAAACGAGTTTGTCCGGAAAGAATATGAGTTTTAGGGGAATCTTTTAAACCAAGCCATTGTTCCCGAGCAGTAATATTAACAGCAGTATACCCATCTAATCCTGCAGCAGCCGGGTTAATTAAAAATGTATTAAACATGTATTGACTGAAGAGAGGGAGCTGCTGGGCTGTTAAGTTCGCAATCGTGCTTGCAACAAGTAGGACTGTGAGTTTAATAATCTTTTTCATTTCTTTTTTATTGTATCTACCAATAGATACGTTGATTTATGGCTTAAGACAAATAAATTACACGAACGGAGTATTTTTTCTGAGGAAAGAAGAAAAACTGAAGACGAAAATAATTTATCGCACAATTGAGATCGTACCAGTTCGTGGAACATGACCTTCTTTAAAATTGATGATGTAAAAATACGAATCGGCAGGTAACTTCCTGCCATTGGAGGTTCCGTCCCAAACGTTATCGGGCGAACAATGACTTGACTGAAAAACGATCTGACCCCAACGATCATAAATTTGAACCATTGCATTCGGGTAATGATATAAAAGATCGATTTTCCAGGTATCATTCTTTCCATCGCCATTAGGAGTGATGGTGTTTGGAATGGAATATTTGGAATAATCGCACGCCATTACAACCAATGTATCTGAAGCAACACAACCGTCTGCATTGGTAACTTGAACCGAGACGTATGTATTATCCATGTCATTAGCGCCAATTGCATGAGTTTGACCTGTTGTCCGGTCCCACCAGAGATATGCAATACCATCGGAGCCTGCATCAAGTTGCAGATATTCATTATCACAGATCATGGTATCGGCTCCAAGATTAACTTTCGGATTAGAAGCGAAAGAGACATAAACAGAATCGGTGGCACGGCATCCTGTATAATCAATAACTTCGACTTTATAATATCCAGGGGTCTCCACTTTTATTTTCCGGGAGGTATCACCTGTATTCCATTGGTGCACAGGATATTTATTACCAGCGTCAAGTTCAACGGATTTACCCTCGCAAATTTTTAAATCATTGCCTAAATCCAATTGGGGAACAGACACCTGAATATTTAAAACTACAGGTGCGCCAGCACAGCCAAAAGATGAAGCTTCAACAACCTGCACATAACCCGGTTTATTGCTCCAAATTACTTCAATAGAATCACCGTACTGATAAGTTAAGGAATCGCCTGTAACTGTCCATGTATACGTCGATCCTGGGTTAGGGCTAATTTTATACATTCGGGCTGTTCCGGGGCAAACAACATCTGTATTTTGGGCATCAGCCTTTTGAGCGCTCAAAATTACAGTGGCCATGATAAAAATTAATATGTAGTATCGTTTACTCATTCGAATCATTAAAGTTAATCATACAAAAATTATCTGCGCAGCAATACCGGTGATACTTGAATAGTTCCCGTATTAACAGCAGGATGCACCGTTATCGTAAAAGTTCCATCAGTAATACTACCGTCACCTGAAAATGAATCATTCACTTGAGTTATTGTAACTACATAGGTTTGATCGCCTGTTGAACTTGGATTTACCAAGTTTGAGGGTAATAAAATATCCCTGGTTGCAGTTGTCACTCCGGATATTATCTGTTCGGCGCCTGTAGTTCCATCCAAACTTTTGATGCTATATTTAAAATCAAAGTTGGGAGCACCTGTGAGCCAAACGGTGATATGCCCTGTGGTAGGATCTCCCGAACATAAAGTATAATCGGCATCGTGGATACTAATGGTGGAAGCACTCCACCTGGTGATGCTGATAGATTGGACTACACTTATGCAACCCGAATTTGTTTTCTTCTGAACCCTCACAAGGCCGGGAAGCCCAATGATTGTTTGATCATCCGTTCCCCAATGAACCGAGATGGTATGTAAATTTGGTGTAAAATTGATCACATATGGATCAGCCTGGGTACCAGCGCCTGAATTCGGAGCAGGTGTTGGTGTTCCTCCAACTATTTCCCAGCTATATTGCTCTCCGGCTAAATGACCTGCCGAAACTGAGTATTGCACTATTGACCCCTTCCTCACTTCCTGAATTGGAGTCTGATCGATAGTATCATTACCAACCAATTGAGCAGAACTTCGAAACCCAATTGAAAGTAAAATAACAATTAAGAGTCCGGAATTAATGTACTTATTCATATTACAAGTATTATGTTTTTGAAACTTCATCTGGTTCAATTTAAATTTTAAGGCCTTCTAATCAATGACTGGTCGCTTTGAACAGGAACAATCACCGGTGGAGTAAGCGTTACATTTGAAAGATCATTAAGCACCTGAGCACACCCAAAAGAATTTGTGGCAAGAACATTGTAAACAGTGGTTACAATTGGGCTTACAGTAAAAATTACATCACCTGACAATGTATTATGTTTTGTTGATACGATGGTATTCGTGGAATTCAATCGCAACGTATAATCAGTATTTGCTTCACCTCTCTTCACTTTAATAATCAAGGCCGCTCCTGTGCAAGTAATAGTTGTATCAGTAACCGTAAGTGTATTATCAGGTAAACTGTGGACTGTAACATTCAACGTATTACTTCCGGTAACTCCCGTAGCAATTACCTTTTCGGTTACCTGTACACTGCCATCGCCAGGTGTATCCCAATTTACAGTAATCTGGTTGGTTCCCTGGCCGCTTGAAATGGATCCTCCAATTATCGTCCATATAAATGAATGGTCTATTGCCGGAGCAGTACGATAATTTTCATCGGCCAAATCACAAACGGAATTATTTCCTACAACAATTGGTGCAGGCGCTGCAGCTATCACAATGTTTTGAATATCATTAACCAAACAACCTGTAGCTGTTATAACTTCATCAACCCGAACTGAGCCAAACGATGCTGAGTTACTCCAGTTTACAGTGATTTGCCATGTACCCTGACCGCTGGCTATTGTTCCATTGGTAACAATCCAATTGTAGGTATGCCCAACAATACTGGATGTATTGTATATGACTCCCATTTCTCCCTTGCTAACAATTGACTTGCCATTAACTGAAGGTGATGGCGACGCAAGCAAATTAACTGTAGCTGAAGTTACAAAATCGTGTCTTCCGGCACTACCAAAAGCATCGCCAATATAAGATATCGTATACACGTAATTGGGGCCACCACCAAACGAAGATAAATTGTCGTAGTTAGCAACAATGTTGAATGGCGAAGTGCCAATATTTGTTATTGTAGTTTCATTTCCACCATTAACCTTGTACCGCAATGTCCATGGCGATATTCCTGTTATTGTGACGGGAATATTTGCGTCAATACCGTTACATATAGTGTTTGTTCCAGTGGTAATAGTTGCTGTTGGATATCTTTCAAGACCGATAGTCAGGAAATGATCATTATTCAAAGCTATGGGAGAAGATGTTTCAACAGTACCATTGGCTACTCCACCGTCAATTACATTACCTCCTCTATTTTGCCAGGAACCTGCGTTCCATTCTAAAACACGCATTTTAAAAACCCGTGTGAGGGAATCGGTGGGGATAATCCCGCTTTGGCTATCCCAACGCAATCGTGCAATGGACTGTATGGCAGCAGCCCCCCCGTTAACTCTCCAATATTCATTATTGCTGACTGAATCAACAGGTAATTGCATTGAAGTCGGGTTCATACCTGCAGATAAAGGGTTGGCATTAAAGTATTCGGCCGTCCAGGTGCGAATTCCCGCTGAAGTATTATTGACATTTACAACCCCATAACGACCTGATTTACCAGTTGGAAAATTAAAAAATGAATTACTACTGATTGCCTTAGCCATTGGGCCATTCACAAAAGAGGAAGAACTCCCTCCTGTAACAACATTTGGATTTGTGCTGGTAAGTGTTAGTAAAGCAGAAGCCGTAGTATTAAGATTACCCGAAGTAAGATATAGACCATTGGAAACATTTACGTTGTTATTTGGTGTAACTCCCAGTGGATTATTGATCTCAATATTATAAAATTGTTCCGCCGATACAAGATTTATCTGCTGCGCTGAAGTTCCGTTAAAGCTTACCAAACCTGAACCGGGAACAAACCCTGAAGTAGCATTATCAATCCAATTACCCTGAATAATTAAATTTTTACCAGCATCGGCATCGCTCAGTTGGCCACTGTTAATTTTCAAATATCCTCTTATTTTCATGTTGATAAAGGCAATGTTTTTGAGACCCGTACCTTTCAACATTACATTCTGATAAGGTTTGTAAATGCTCCCTATATTAGCAGGCAAAGTGGCTGAATTATTTCCTGAGAAGATGACAAGACTTTGTGAATTATTCATGAAATCATCGAAATTTCCACCCGGAAAAACGAAGAAACCTGATGCTGTGCTGGATAAACGAATTGTTCCGTTACCCGTAACAAAACCAAGACTGTGATATACTGTAGTTCCTAATTCAAGAGTACCATTAAGTGCAATGGAATATGCTTTCTTGGCATCTAAAGTTGCGGTAACCGTGTCTTTAGTGGCAATTACCACTTTATTTCCATTAGGTATTGTGCTGGCCGCAGGCCCTGAATTACTTACTGTAGACCAGGTAGCGGGAGTTTCCCATGAACCGGATGTGATACTGTAGTAGGTGGCTACGGGAGTGAAATTTGCAGGTAGTCCAGCGGTATATTCACCGTCGATATATGATACATTGGAAAGTACAATGTGATGTGTTGCTGCCACTATAGCTCCCGTTATTCCATTAACCGGAATCCAATCTCCAGCTAAAAATCTTCCACAGTTAAAGGATGTCTCAACTCCGGTTACATCAGTTCCAATGTAGGTATAATCGTGAGTAGCCGTCACTGCTCCAAAGCCTGAAGAAATAACAGACCAGTAATAATGCAATTCGTCACCTGGGGCATTTTGTAAACTGGGATGATCTCCGGTAACAGGTTTCAAAACAATATTGCCAGCGGAAGTATTGGCTGTAAGATTAATGGTAACTGGAGTATACTTGCCTGCCACTCCAACAGGGAAGGTAAACGATGATGGTGAGGCAGGATAGTTCTTCCTGACACCTTCATCGCTAACTACACCATTCAAAACAACCATTCTTGCAGCTGTTGCTCCTGAAATCGTTGCATTTTGCCCGAAAGTAAGCTGATAATCATTGATATAAAGATTACCACTTGTAAAAGCGAGCATATTGTTGATGGTTGTGTTGTCAACCATATAAACATCACTTACATTATTGATAGTAATATTGCCAAACTGCCCTTTGCCATTGCCCGATATCACCTGACGAACGGCGGCGGGTAATACAATCCCATTTCCTGCGGGACTTTCGTGAATTGCCGAGTTACTAATATTACCCATTACAGTAATGGTATTGCCTCCGTCGTTCAATATTCCTTTGGAAAGCGTTAAATCGCTATTAACTCTGATAATAGTATTAGCACTCAAGGTGATGCGACCGGGCGTAAAAGTATTATTTACAGTAACTTTAGCAAAGTTAGTGAGATTACCAGTTACACCAGATATAGTCTGATCGTTAACTGCGCCATCGAATATGGTTAACTGGATTGTCGTTCCCGGTTGGTAACCTCCATTTACAACACCAACGGTGCTGGTTGTATTTTGGTTTATAAGGTTTCCTCCTATGTTAACTTTAAGTCCGTTTGCCAGGAATGATGAGCCACTGCCGTTGATAGACAGATTATTTTTTATCTTCAAATCATTAACCTGCTGACTGAGTATTTTGGCATTTGTAGTGCCGTCAACGGTGAGATTCCATAAGGGTGAAGATGAATTAATGAGAAAGAGCTGACCGGCAGGCGATGATGCATTGCCAACTTGAATAGTTCCTCCTGTTACTTGACTTGTTTCAGGTGTTATGTATAAATCGTCATAGGTCGTTCCACCTGCCCTCACCAAAGTTAGATTACCACCGGACATAGTAAAACTACTACCACTATTGGTAATTTCAAATTTAGCTCTCGTAGCATTTTGATTCTGACCATTTATGGTAACATTTCCTCCACTTTGATTATAAATAAGTGAGCCAAGTGTATTGATATTATTACGACGTATCTGACCATTTACGGTTAAATTCCCACCCCTAACAATAAGTTCAGGATTTCCCGCGGAAGCATATTCGATATCATTATTAAAATTAGCACCGTTACCTATATTTAAGTTACCATTGTTGATTATTTCCAATCGTCCGGCTAAATTCAAATCACCCGTGTTAGACGTAGTTCCAATATTAACGGTTCCCTGGTCAACGGATAAGCAAGCAGTTGCAGGAATCGTAAAAGGCGTGTTAGTTGAAAGAGTAAAATTCAGGGCAGCATTGGATACCCGGAAAGTACCATTCTTTAAAACCAGCGCTGTACCATTTCCGCTAAAAGTAAGCTTATTGATAGTCACATCGAGAATGGTGTTACGAGAATTACCTTTATCAACAGTGAGATAGTTGAATTCAGTTAAAGTGCTGTTTCCCGACAGTAATTTATTGGAGTTTCCGGTGAAATACACATCGCATATTCGTGTTGCAGCGCCTCCAAACATATCAAAGGTACCATTATTGTTGAGAGATCCCTGAACATATAATTTGTTTGAAGCATTGCTGGCAGTGGTTACATCGAATGTTGCCCCATTCATAACAGTAATATCTCCATTAACGTAAATTGCTTGAGCATTACCGTTATTCATGAAACGTAATATTCCCGAGTTAACATTGATACTGTCATTAACGGTTAAGGTTTGGGCAGATGCTGCATTGAGCTGGGCAATACCGGCACCCTGTATATTGAAATTATTAAAAATTGTAATAGTTGTGTCAGGCATAGTAATGGTCCTGCCTGCGGATGGTGATAAAATAAGGTTATTGTAAGTAGGCCTTTTAGGCAATGTAAAATTAACTGCGCCAGAAGTATAATACTCTACGGTTCCACCATTAATCGTCAAAAATCTACCAAAATCACCTGCAGGAAATGCTGCAGCTGCCGAAGTTGAAGCAATCCTGAGTTTACCAAATCCTGCTGATTTTGGATCAGGCATCGAACCGAAATTATGATTAACGGTGGTTCCTAAATCTAATATAGATTGCTTACTAATTTGTAAAGAACCGCACTGCATGCCATTAGTAGTAACTGTTATCGTATGGTTGCGGGTATTTCCGTCTCCAATTATCACAGGATTTGCCACTCCCGGAAAGGTACCGGCTGCAGGACCATTCCATTTCAAAATCGTATCCGTTGACCATGTGTTACCATCATTCCAGTTCCCCGACGTTCTGCTATAATAATTTAATACTGAACTAAAGGAACCTGATTCGCCGGCAGTAAAATCACCATTAAGGTAACTGACGTTGGTAAAATAAATGTCATTGGAAGCGTCCACAACCTGGGCAATATCGTTGATGAAAATCCAACTTGTTGAATTGTAAACACCTGGTATGTAATTAGTAATATCCCCTCTTCCAATCCAGTCGGCATCATCATAATGGTAGGTATGGCGAAGGGAATTTGGCTTAATACCAATAAAACCAGTGCTGGAAACCTTCCAATAGTAATTGAGTGAATTGGTTGAAGTCACATATGGCTGATAATGTGCAACCGGTTTCAAATTTACACTTCCATAAGTTGTAGGAGCTATCGTAAATTGAAGCGTTGCAGGCGTATATTTTGTACCTGTACCTACAGGAAAAATAAACAACGTAGTGTTTTTAAAAACTTTGGTAATACCTCCATCGGATTGATTTCCCAGGGTGCGAATCATTTTTGTTGCAGAAAAATCTTTGCCCATCCCTATTAAATCGTCGTAAACTCTGGTGTTAATACCTAATGTTAATTTATACCCTTTAATATCGAGTATACCTGCAGCAAGTCTCAGATTTCCAGTTAATGCCTGATCAGCAGCTAATGATGCAGTACCTGTTGTTTTATCAATAATCAACTGGCCAAATACACCTGTTCCCGACCCACCTATTGTTTGCGCAGCGCCACCGTTAAGCAAAACACCACCGTTCGACTGACTTGTATGTGTTCCTGAATTATTTATATTTCCAGCAACATTGATATTGTTTCCAAAATCATTCAGGAAACAATTTGCATTGATGGTTAAATTACCACGAATGATAAGATCCTGAGAAAAGATATCGGTGTTGGATGTTCCGCTAATAATCAAATTGTAGAGACCTGTTATACCATTAATTGATCCCGCATTACTGAACCGCTGTCCTCCGGCCCCATTGAAGGTAGTGGTATTATTTCCGCAGTTGTAAACGGATGTTGCATCCATGGTAAAATTGTTGCCCACAGTCACATCAACTGTATTAATAGCAGCGTCGAGGATGGTGGAGGCGTTTAAGGTAAGGTCGTTGAGCACATTAATATTAGAGGCACTTAGTATAGTAATAGGACTTGCTCCGCTTTGGCGTGAAATATTAAAATTATAAAACGGTACGGTTGAATTTATGTCATATGAACTATGTGAAGCAACGTATGGTACATTGACATTTACGGTTCCGCCGGTTACTTTATAATTACCAACTGCAGACTGGATATTGAATATCTGGGTACAAAAAGTACCGTTGGAATACGTATTATTTAAGAAATTTAAGATGCCGCCGGACATGGTGAAAACTGCGTTCTGATTGGTAAGATTTAACATATAACCGGCATGATTTTCACCTTGCAGCCGTAAATTTACAGTTCCACCTGTTTGTGTGTAACTTATTTTATTACCTGCACCTGTGGTACCCCACACCTGGCTGGCACTGAGAACCCCCGATCCTTCTACAATTATTTCAGGAGTTGCCACCGAATCTAAAACGATGCCAGCAGCGTCACCCGTTGTAAATGAGCCTGAACTTATCCGTAACCTTCCTTTGAGTGTAGCAGCCTGATAACCTGTGCCATTAAGAGCCGAAACCGTCGTTGCAATAGTTGCGCCGTTTATCCATAACGCTGCAGTAGGTACGATGTTAAAGTCCTGACCACCTTCTGTTAAAGAGGGGATATTGATATTATCATTTACCTTTAGGGTACCATTAGCAATAAAAAGCGCTTTACTCGGGTCGGGTGGCGAAAAAACATTACCCCCCTGATCGTTTGGAGCATACACCGCAAAATTAGCCACATTGGAAGATGTAACATCCAACATGTAAGTTTGGTCTGTACCTTTGTTTAGAATAAAGCGGTAAAAATCTGTAACACCATTACATACTAAAGAATTGTTGGTTGCTCCCCTGAATGTAACAACTGCAGCGCCTGTGTTGGTTGCTGCTGCTGTATAATATGAATTCTGCACTGGCGACGCCTGATTAGTAAAGCGTACAGAGCCATTATTAATAAAATCACCATATAGATCAATATTATGAATTGTATTGAATACCCCAACACGAATATTACATCCATTACCAACATTGACGTTTCCTTGTTGGGTAAAATTAATAACGTTTGTTGGCCCATTACCAATTGTAAAGGTTAGGGAACCTAAACCATTATTTACTAAAATAAGATTTCCATTAATTGTATAATTAGTAGGATTGGTAGGATTCGGTAAAACAACATTATTTGAACTGGCTGCATTATTGGAGAATTTTAAATTATTATATGTTAACTGGGTTGAGATATTGCCATTGGAATTGAAATATTCAACCGTTCCTCCGGAGACTGCAACAAACGCAGTATAATTTCCTCCCGGGAAATTAGCTGAAGATAAACGCAAGGTTCCTTTGCCTGTTACAGTTCCAAAATTATGCCCGGTGCTATTTGCCAAATCGAGCATTCCACCTTCGCGAATTTCAAGAGATTGGGATAGTCTGGTATTACCGGATGTGGCAATTGCCCTACCGTTTAATATTACAACATTTGTGGTTCCAATGGGAATCAATGAAGTTGGATTAACCCACAAAGTTCCGGAAGGATCAGTAGTCCAGGTAGATGTTGACGTCCAGTTACCCGACTGATAACTATATAAGGTTTGACCGAATGTGCTGGGCAATGCTATCAAGGATAAAATCAGCAAAAACCCTATTTGCAGGAGTTTTGTCTTCACATTAAAAACCTTATGATAATTGATAGTTAGCAAAGCTTAGAGTATTAATTTGTTGATGTTCTAATATGAAAAACGTGAAATTACGTTGAATAGTTACAAATCGCCTCACATATTTTATGAATAGTCAGTTAATTGTGACAAATCTAATATTTTATTTGATGAATGAACAATTAATTAAACTAAATGAGCTGTAACCAAGTGGTAACTGGGGATGTATGTTAATTCATGATGGGCGTATGGTGTACATTTAGGTAATAGTCGATAAGATGCAATAATTTTGTTTCATTTAACGGCTTAGTAATAAAATCGTTACATCCATTTTGGAGGCATGTTTCTTTGTCATTATCAAAAGCATATGCTGTTTGGGCTATAATAATGCAATCCGGTTTACTGACCTTCATTAACTTAGATAATTCCAAACCACTTACATCAGGCAATCGAATGTCCATTAAAATTAAATTAATAGTCGACTCTTTATAAAACAATTTCATGGCTTCGTTTCCATTTTTAGCAAATAAACGACGAATCCCCGTAGAATCAAGATATTCATTAATTAACAATGTATTGTGGGGATCATCTTCTATAATCAAAATAGTTTTATCATTCCATTGGTATGCTATATTTTTATCTTCCGTTATTACTTCATCCAACTGGTTGACAGGTCTGAATGGTAATGTAAAATAAAAGGTAGTTCCATGGTCAACAACAGATTCCAACCAAATTTTTCCTTTCAAAATTTCAACCAAACCTTTTGAAATGGATAAACCCAAACCAGTGCCACCCGTTTTACGGGTAAGATACGATCCGTCAACCTGCATAAAATGATTAAAAACATCGGGCTGCATTTCCGGTGCAATACCAATACCCGTATCTTTTACATAGATCAAAATTTCTTTCTTATTCACAAGCTTACATCCAAATTCAATCAAGCCATTGCAGGTAAACTTGAATGCATTGTCTAAAAGGTTATGAACAATTTGTTTTACTCTTACAAAATCCGTGATCATTAAACTTTGTTTGGAAGAAAGCGTATATTTCTTTTGGAATATAACCGGTTTCCGATCGGCACCTAAATATTCCTTTCTTTTATGGAATTGATAAATTTCTTCAAATAGTTCAGCAAGATCACCTGTAGTTTCAATGATTTCCATTTGTCCTACTTCGATGCGGGAAATATCAAGTATATCGTTAATAATTTGGAGAAGGTCGTTACTGCACTTCTGAACAATTAAAAGAAGTTCATTTTTTTTATCCTGATCGAACTCCTGTTTGAGCAAAATATCTGTAAATCCAATGATTGCATTCATTGGAGTACGAATTTCGTGAGACATATTAGCCAAAAAGGAGGTTTTGAGACGATCTGCTTCCTCAGCTTTTTCCTTAGCCTTAATTAATTCATTTTCAGTAATTTTAATTCCCGAAATATCAAATGCTAATTGAAAATGTACATTTTTGCCATCAGGCCATTGAATAATTTTATCAACACAACGATACCAGTGATTATTAACCTGATTTTGATATTCCCAATAATAAGCTTGAATATCTTGCTGCTGAAGATACGGAATAGGACAGTGCGCACATGGTTCATTTATCTGATGTATATTTTCAAAGCATTTAACACTTTTCACATCACCAAAATGATCGCGAAAAGCGCTGTTCGAAAAAAGAACCTCATGAGTATCTATGTCGGTCACAAAAATGGGTTCCGTTATACTTTCATATATCGACAGTAATTGTTCATGCTTAACTTTCAGTTTTTCTTCAGCCGTGCGTCTTTCAGTGATATCAAAAAAAGAACTTTGCAGAAATTTTTCTCCATGGATATCTATCATTGCTCCAATCATTATAAAATCTCTACAGACTTGGTCTTTACATAATAATCTAATTTCTCGGGTAAAGGTGGTTTGGTTTTTGAAGGCGTGCTTAACTGCAGTTCTAAGCATATTACGGTCATCGGAGTAAACATATTCAAGGGGAGGATTAGCCGAAATACTTTCCAAAGAATCGTATCCGAGTAATTGTATTAAAGCCTGGTTTACAAATTCAAATCTGTTTTTGTAGGTGATACTTACTCCCATCATCGAGTTTTCTACAAGAGAATGATATTTTTCCTCGCTTTCTTTAAGCTGTTGTTGCGTTTGGAGATACTTATTTTCAGATTCAAGCTCAATAGCATGTCTGTTTATGACATGAGGAAGGATCTTCAGATAATCCCCTTCTTTAATGAGATAATCCCTGGCTCCGAGTTTCATCATACGTACGGCAATATGCTCATTTCCCTGACCGGTAATTACAATGAAAGGTATCGCAACTCCTTTCTCATGCAATATTTCAATCAGTTGATCAGCACTCATATCTGTCAACTCGTAATCCAATAAGATGAAAAAATAATGCTGCTTTTCAACTTTTTCAATGACCTGTTGACCAGTTAAGGCACCATCTGCCGCATAGCCTTCTTTCTCCACCAACCGTTGTAATAACTTATTTAATCCGGCATCATCCTCAACAATAAGAATTCTTTTCAAATCTGTATTCTGAATTTCACCCATAAATAATTTGATTCATTACTACTAATCGCAAGATTATTAAACTTAACCAAATCAATCAATTATTCTTTTACTTTAGGCAGCGTTACAACAAAATCGCTACCTTTTCCAACTTTACTTTCTATATAAATTTCGCCTCCGTGTCTTTCCACCAAATCTTTACAAAGTATCAGTCCTAAACCAGCACCCTGTTCTTCGGCCGTTCCTGAGAGATGATATTTGGAGTCTATTTTGAATAATTTTTCCCAAACATCAGGAGGAATTCCAATACCTGTATCCGATACAACTATTTTCGTATAATCCTGATGGTTTGTTGCATTAATTTTTATTTTACCCCCAATGACGGTATATTTTACAGCATTATTGATTAAAATTCGCATAATCGTTTTTAGCATTGGTATTTCTGCATAAGCTTCCATCAGCTCTGGTACTTCGTTAGATATATCGATAGCTTTATTTAAGGCTTGTTTTTTAAAGTCGCTGAGGGCATCATTTACTAACTGACGTAATATCAGTTTTTGAGGATGAAATTCGAGATTGCCGGTTTGGGTAAGCGACCATGTCAGCAAATTCTCAATTAAACCTGCCGCCCTCTTCGCCGCTTCATTTATAACTACTGCTATATGACGTACTTGCCTTATTTTATCTTCACTGGGAGAATCATTAAAGTTATCTTCCGAAAGAATGTTTGAAAAGCCAACAATGGCCGAAAAAGGATTTTTTAAATGATTAGCAATAACCGAAAAAAACTTATCTTTTGTAGCTATCAATTCCTTAAGCTTTTGCTCTGCCTGTTTAAGTTGGGTAACATCACGAATAATGGCAATAGCATATGCAGGTTCTTTTTTTTCGTTATAAACTAAATTAGTAGACACTTCAATATACCGCTTTTCTCCATTCACGAAAATATAATAATTAAGACCTGTAAGTGCTTTCACCAAATCTTGCTGAGCGCTTTCTCTTTCTTCAATGGGTAGAAAATCCAAAACATTCATTCCAATAACGTTTGCTTTATCCTGAATGACAAGATAATTAAGGAATTGCTGATTGCAATCGATAAGTTGAAAATTTAGGTCGTAAAAAATGATAACAAGTGGGGCAAGGTCAAAGATAGTTTTAAACTTTTCCTCGTTAATCTTTAACTGTTTTTCGTACTCTTTTTGTTGGGTAATATCAAATTTAATGGCTACATAATTGTTTATCTCTCCTGCATCGTTTTTAACGGGAGCAATACGAGCATGTTCCCAATAAAAACTACCATCTTTTCTTTTGTTATAAAACTCGCCATCCCAAACTTTGCCAGATGATATCTGGTTCCATAAATTGGAATAAAATTTTGGAGTATGCATTCCGGAATGAAGTATGCGTGGATTTTTACCTAACACTTCTTCAATGCTGTATCCTGTTTCTGCAAATGTTGAATTTGCATACTCGATATCACCATCTTTATTAGTAATCACTATTGTTGCAGGACTATGTTCAACAGCTGCGGCCAGTTTATGCTCGCGTTCCTTGAGCAACGCAAACTCTTCTTCAAGATATTTGATCCTGGCCAAAAGGTCTTCCCGTGAACCAATATCTTTCATATTCCCGAAATTGGTTAAATAACGCAATACTTTATGGCAAATAACTAATTGGTGTTTTCCATAAAGTTTGTGAATCTTTTTACGGATTCTAAAATAACAATATTGACCTTTTTGAGATCTTCTGCCTGCTGTCTCATCATGTCCCGTGATTTTTTCAATTCAACATGTGTTTTGATACGAAGCAAAAGTTCTTCTTTAATGAACGGTTTGATAATATAATCTATTCCTCCAGATTCAAATCCCTTTACCAAATCCTCAATATAACTTTTGCCTGTAATAAAAATCACGGGAATGTCAGCAGAAACAGGCTGCTCTTTAATTTTCCGGCATGTTTCATATCCATCCATTTCCGGCATAACCACATCCAGTAGAATGAGATCGGGAATAGTAAGGTTAAGTTGTAACAAGGCATCAAAACCACTACTAACAGTAATAGTAGTGTATCCATAACTTTTGAGCAATGTACTTAGATATTTTAAGTTAATTTCATCGTCATCCACAATAAGGATGGTAGTATCGGAACCTATTGTTCTATCCATAGTTATCATAGTTTTATCATGGTTGGTGTAGTTCACTTTCGTTACATTAAGTTACAATAAATTGACGAGAATTCTATTATTCCAAGGAAGAAAAAAAAATATTTTGAACAGATTCCCTTTTTATTGGTTGAATTTATTTATTATTTCGAAGTTTTTTTACATTCAAAATTATTAACCTATGAAGCAACAAGCCTTAAATCGAAGAAAAACCTATGCTTTCCGACAATGGACAAGAAAATCTTATGCCGTCTTTAACAGTTTAAAGTTGACCATTAAAATTGCCGTACTCAGTACAGTATACACACTGGTTAATCCCGGGGAGGAAACCAAAGCTCAAACTGATAGTACGCAAGCAGTGAAGAAGATTGAACTTGAAGAAGTAGAAGTGAGCGGACAACGAACACCTGTTGTCTATTCGCAAATGGCCCGGGTTGTATCAGTGGTAACCCGAAAAGAAATTGAGCAAGCGCCAGTAGAGAGTCTAAATGATATGCTCAAATACATTCCTCTCACGGATATCCGGCAGAGAGGGATTAACGGCGTCCAGGCCGATGTATCTATTCAGGGTGGCTCATTCGACGAAACCCTTATCCTTCTGAACGGAATCAATCTTACTGATCCACAAACAGGACACCACAACTTAAACCTTCCCGTTACTCTTGAAAGCATAGATCACATTGAAATTCTTAAGGGACCTGCATCACGCGTATTCGGAACCAATGCATTCAGCGGTGCCGTGAATTTTATAACCGGCCAGGATACCAATAACCATATTAAAGCATCGTTTACCGGAGGCGATTTCGGATTATATCATGCTGCAGTTTCGGTAAATCAGCACTCGGGGAAATTCAGTAATTTTATTTCGGTTGCAAAAAGTGCCTCCAATGGGTACATTCATAATACCGATTACGATCAGATAAATGCCTTTTATCATGGTAAAATATTCATCAATAAAAGCAATATTGGGCTTCAATTGGGTTACACGGGGAAAAAATTCGGAGCAAACAGCTTTTATTCACCCATGTTTCCCGATCAATATGAAACTACTGATACCTATTTTGGCAGTATCGGAGGCGAAATCGTTTCTAAAATCAAACTTACACCGGTTATTTATTGGAGAAGAAATTACGACCATTACATACTTATCAAACCAAATCCTTCTATTTACCAAAACTTTCACTACACAGATGTTTATGGAGGAAGTCTTAACTCAAACTTTCAGACCTCGCTCGGAAAGACCTCCATTGGGTTTGAGTACCGAAAAGAAATTATCTATAGTACTAATCTAGGGTTTCCAACCAATAAAACACAAAAAGTGCCTGGCCAGGATAGTATCAGGTACAACCACACGGATAACCGCGAAAATCTCAGCATTTACTTTGAACATAATGTCATCAAAGGTAATTTCTCAGCTTCTGCCGGTCTTATGGCCAACCAAAATACAAAACTAAGCGGCTTTGAATTGTATCCCGGGGCCGATTTGGGTTATAAAATTACCGAAATTGTAAAAGGTTATGCTTCTGTTAACCGGTCGCTAAGATTGCCTTCATTCACTGATTTATATTACCAGGGTCCGCAAAATGTGGGCAACCCCGGTTTAAGACCCGAACAAGCCTGGACGATAGAAAGCGGCTTCAAACTTAGTATGAAAGGTGTTGAAAGCAACATCTCCTATTTCCACCGCTGGGGTAAGGATATTATTGATTGGATATGGCAAACGGATGTTCAAAAGTGGCACACCGAAAATCTAACCAAACTAAATACCGATGGAATCGAGTTATTTACCTCATTCGATATCCCAAAAATTTTGATTACCAAATCCTTTATCAAAAAGATAACTGCTTCGTATTCTTACACCAGCATTAATAAGAACAGTAGCGATATGATTTCTTATTACGCTTTGGACAACCTAAAACATAAAGTAGTCATTGGGCTCGACCACACTATTTACAGGAATATAGGGGCTACCTGGTATCTTTCATGGCAAGATCGTAACGGCTCTTACGCAAAATATGATTTAGCTACCAATACTTCGGTTGATGCCTCTTATAAACCATTTCTGCTTTTTGATGGTAAAATATATTATAATAAAGGGCTTCTGGAACTTTTTGTAGAAGCTAACAATATATTTAATGTAAACTATTTTGACCTTGGCAATATAACTCAACCCGGACGCTGGTTCAAAGCGGGACTTACGTTTGATTTGGGATGGAAAAAATAAGTTAAAAAGTTATCCGTATTGAGTAGTCTGAGGTTATAAGGATACTCAGTACGGATAATAATTTTACTGCTTAAAAGCCGTATTTTGGATTTTCTGGGGAGAAATCGAGTTCGGTGAAGGGAGGATTTATACTTACATCATAAAAAGTATACTCTTCAAAAATACCTTTACTGTCATAGACTCTAATACATACAGGGTAATATTTATCCACATCAACATACATTTCCATTTTTGAGGAATAATCGTTAGAAACGGTTAAAACTGTTCCTGCATCTATGGTACCAGTTATTTTTAGTTTGGGATTATTTTCCAGTATGGAATAAAAATTGAGATGTAGTTTTTTGGCTATACTTAAGCATGTTTCATTTGCCTGTGTAGTATAGCTAACCATCTTGTAAGCGGGATTGTTAAACGTTAAATAGTAACAATTACTTCCCAACATTTTCACAGTGCCATTCAAACTCAAATCTTTTGCATTTTGGTATTTCTGCAGTAAGTACTCAAGGATAGAAGCCGTATAAGCAAAACCTGCATCAAAAATGGAATGATGCCGGTTTTCGAGCATCAGATCACCTTGAGGCGATAAATTAAGATTAACCCATGGGAACGAACTAGGATTAACCTTTATTTTTCCATCATTTTGCCCGGTTACATAAAGACATTCCAGTCCTTTTTTTGGAACAATCTGAACCATATATAACTTAAAAGGATTGATATTGATTTTAAACGTGCCTTTTTCCGAAACTGTTTTGCCCTTGATACGCTCTTTTAAGTCGCCGGTATACATAAGGGAGCGCATCGATTTTAACGTCGAAAGCATCTTTTGAGTGACGCTTGTGGCGTCCTGCCCCATTGTTAAAGAAGGTTTAAGTATGCAGCCAACGCATAGAAAAATTACAAAATACCTAAATAAATACATGATCATAAGATTTAATGAGATCTGCAAAAATAACAAATCAATGGAAAAAGATATTTATTGTTTGAAGTCTTTTCTTGTTATTTTTGTTCAAAATTATTAAAGATACAACCATATGCTCAGTGAATTGATTAAAAAATGCAGAAGTTACCGCCGGTTTTACCAGGAAGAGGCTATTGTTCGTGAAGATCTCCTGGATATGATAGATGGAGCCCGTTTATCAGCATCTGCTCGTAATTCGCAATCGTTAAAATACGTTATTTCCTATGATGTTACTACCAATGCATTAATTTACCCTAGTCTTGCATGGGCAGCTTACCTGAAAGATTGGCCGGGACCTGATGAAGGAGAACGTCCTTCAGCCTATATTATAATGTTGAATGACAACGAAATAACAAATAATTATTTTTGTGATCATGGCATTGCGGTGCAAAGTATTCTGCTTACTGCTGTGGAGAAAGGTTTAGGCGGATGCATTATTGCCTCCATTAATCGTGAAAAATTAAGGAAAGATCTATTGATATCAGACAGGTACGAAATAATTCAGATAATAGCACTCGGAAAGCCGAAGGAAACTGTGGTTATTGAGCCAATGGGTTCCAATGGTGATATTAAATATTGGCGCGACGAAAACCATGTACATCATGTACCTAAGCGTAGCTTGGAGGAGATTGTACTGAATTAGTTTTGAGGCTGTTAAGTGTAAGTCAGACCTAGGTAGTACCCAAAAAGCAAAGCTGCTATTCGATTAGTTAAACATTATCAAAATAGCAGCTTTAAAAATTTTTATTTATCAATTAATACCGTTTCCCGACTGATTTTTTCTTGCGTTCAAATTCCCGTTCACGGGCTAATTCCACAAAAATACGCCTGCCTTCGTAATTTCCTTTTTTAAAGGCATTTAACACTGCGTCCGTATATTGCGTATCTGCTTCAAAAAGTGAATACTGTTTCATAATACTGGCTTTGCCAATGGCAATACTTCGGTTACGGGTAAATTCGTTAATGAGACCTATGAGATCACGAGGGTTTAACCCATCCATTGAGCCGATATTGATACGGAAAAGTGTGAACTTTTTGTCTGATGGAGACCGTCTGTCATCCTTATCCCTATCCCTGCGTTCACGTGACTGTTCTTTAACGTTCAGATCCGGGGCATTTTTGTAATAATCCAGAAACCTGTTAAACTCAGCTGAAACAAATCTTTTAATCAGTTCCTCGCGACTCAACCATTCGAGTTTTTTATAAACCACCGCTAAAAATTCTTCAATCTGCGTTTCATTCACTTCCACTTTTTCCATTTTGTCTACCAGACTGAAAAGCTGCTTTTGGCAAATTTCTTTTCCTCCCGGAACAGGAATGTATTCGAATTTTTTACGAATCATCCGTTCAATGAGCGGAATCTTTGTTTTTTCTTTGATATGAATAATAGAAATCGATATTCCGCTTTTTCCGGCACGACCTGTACGTCCGCTTCTATGTGTATAGATTTCCAACTCATCGGGGAGATTGTAGTTTATCACGTGTGTTAGATCATCTACATCGAGTCCGCGAGCAGCAACGTCAGTGGCAACCAACATCTGAATATTTTTCAGACGAAAACGCTGCATTACATAATCGCGTTGCGACTGCGATAAGTCACCATGAAGGGCATCCGCACTATAGCCGTCCTTCATTAGTTTTTCGGCAACTTCTTTAGTTTCATGGCGGGTACGGCAAAAAATAATGCCATATATTTCCGGATAGAAGTCAACCACTCTTTTTAATGCAAAATAACGATCGGCTGCATGAACCATACAGTATAAATGACTTACCGTATCCGAGCCTGCATTTTTTGTACCAACTGTGATTTCTACTTTTTCTTTCATGTAGTTGGAAGCAATGATATTAATCTCCTTGGACATGGTGGCTGAAAAAAGTAGTGTACGCCTCTCTTTGGGAACTTCTTCAAGAATAGTGTTCAAATCTTCTTTGAAGCCCATGTTAAGCATTTCATCAGCCTCATCGAGCACTACGGATTGAATTGAAGTGAGATTTACTTTCCTGCGACGAATTAGATCGTTCATTCGCCCGGGTGTTGCTACAATAATTTGGGCACCCTGCTTCAGGTCTTTTATTTGATTTTCGATACTGGCTCCGCCATAAACGGCAACTACCCGCAAAGCACCGATGTACTTAGCGTAGTTAACCAAATCACCCGTAATCTGCAAACAAAGTTCGCGGGTTGGGCAAAGTACCAGCACTTGTGTATTTTTGCTTCTTTCGTCAATAAGACTGATTAAAGGCAACCCGAAGGCTGCTGTTTTTCCAGTACCTGTTTGAGCAAGCGCTATTATATCCTTGGAAGTTTGCAAAATAACTGGGATTACCTGTTCCTGCACAGGCATTGGCTGTTCAAATCCTAGCTCCTTAACAGCTTTCACAAGCTCGGGCCGGATTCCGGTTTCTTCAAATGTAATCATGATTTTTTTTATCTTTTCGCATGCAGGATTCTGCATTCCGGTAGCAAATAACTATTCTCAATTTCACTGAATCCAAAATCACTGCACAAATTAGTCCGCAAAGGTAACTAAATGTTTGTAATAACGAGGAAGAAATAATAATATTTAAAAAACGGATAGGTTTCTCTTATCTGCAGTCTTTACTCCTTTCGACTCCGCTCAAGGAACAGTGAGTTGCACAGGAATAACAGTATCTTAAATTGTAAGATCAATACTTATTTAACTTGACAAAGTATTTTTAACTTTGTTAATAGGAGCATTCGAAGTTATAAATCGGGAAAATGACAGAAAAAAACATACCTGAATTAATACAAAGCCTGAGTCAATCTTTACCGGGACAAACAGCACAATTCCTGATGGCTCCGTCATTCAGGAATAATTTCCCGGACAAAGCTAACCCAACGCAAGCAGGAGTGATGCTTTTGCTTTATCCAAATCCGGTAGAACTGAACCTGGTTTTTATAAAACGCGCGGAATACCCTGGTGCCCATAGTGGCCAAATTAGCTTTCCCGGCGGAAAATATGAATTGTCCGATTTCAGTATAATATCAACAGCTTTACGTGAAACAGAAGAAGAAATAGGTATTCACGCCTCCAAAGTTAAGGTTTTGGGAGAACTCACTTCGTTGTATATTCCGGCAAGTGAATTTGAAGTGTTACCTGTGGTAGGTTTCCTAGCTGATAAACCCAGGTTTAACATTGACCACAATGAAGTACAATATGTTATAGAAGTGAGTGTCGATTTTTTGCTGAATCCCGCCATCAAAGCAATAAAGCCTTTTGCTAATGACCGATACCAGGGGCATATCCCCTACTTCAACATCGAAGGAAATGAAGTATGGGGAGCTACAGCTATGATCTTAAATGAATTCCTTGAAATTGTTAAAATGATAACGAGGTCTTAATTTCTTACAACATTTCTGTAATGATAATAGCGGTTTAAAACGTCCTGAACAAAATTATAAGTCTCAATTCCTTTACAATAACCAAATTGAACATCGGGGTCGTTATAATTTTCAGGTTTGGATTTACTTAGTAAACAAGAATCCACATTGTGAAACCATTTCTGGGGATCCTTACCCATTTTTCCGGCCAATTTCTGCGCATCAAAAATATGTCCCGGTCCTATGTTATAAGATGCAAGGATAAACTTTATCCTTTCCGTAGGATCCGTAATTCGTTCCGCAAATTCTTTTTCGAGAAACTTAAGGTACTTAACGCCGGTCTTGATTTGTTGTTCAGGAGTTGCATCGATGTTCATTCCAAAAAAATCTCTTGTAGCGGGCATCAGTTGCATCAAACCAAATGCCCCTCTTTGCGATACTACTTGAGGCTGAAACCTCGATTCCTGATATATTAAAGAAGCTAATAACCTCCAGTCCCAACTAATTTGCACACTATATTTTTTGATAAGATTATCATAGCTAGAAATGTAATTTTCTTTAACCGTCTGATATCTGCTTCGGGTAACCGCCCATTTATTCTGTTGGTTAAAATATTTATCCAATAAAAAAGTGTAACGGGTTGTCTTTTTAAAATTCAAAAGCCATTCGTTTACCTTTTCTGCTAAATTGGGGGATGATTTTCGAAACTTCCATGCAATAGGTTCTGCTTTCTTCACTACCGTGTTAAAATCGAGAAAAGGATACTTACTCTTGAAGGTCTCGGCAAGAATGCTGTTACATATGGTATAATCCACATCGCCTTTGGCTACAAGTTCAACAAGCGTTTCCTGTGTGTATTGAGGCAATTCAACAACTTGTATATTACCAACTTCGTCGGTAATCTGATGCATAAGTTCTGCCTGAACCGATAATATTGGAACATAGATCGTTTTACCTTTCAGATCCTGAGGGTTCTTTACAATAGTTTTAATGGTATGTAAATTAAGATCTCCCGGGTTTCGTTGAACCAACACCAGATCTGAATTCAATAATGGTGCAGATGTTTGAATAACTTCGCTGTTTTTACCTGATAAATTCCAGGAGTTCGCAACCATATCACATTGGCCGCTTTGTAATAAATCAAGGCTTTCAGCCGGATCATTAACCACCATTACATCCAATTTCAAACCCAGGTAATTTCCAAGCTCTTCGAACATCTCGAGCTGAAATCCCAAAGGTTCTCCTTTATATAAAAAATAATCGGATGAATTATTGCTTGTAGCCACGATGAGACTGTTTCTCGCAACGATTTCAGTTAAATCAACTTTAGCTAGTTTCAGCGATAAACTATCTGGTTGTCGACTACAAGTTGTAATTATGGCACCGTAAGCAACCATAATTACAATTATGAGTTTTTGTTTAATCTTCATTGGAAACTAATCTACATATTTTTAAATCGGGGCAAATTTACAATAATAAACATATGTAGAAAAGAAAAGTTTATTAACAACTATTTGTTAATTAATTTATTAATTTTTGAATTTTGACGATCAGTCGTAAAACTTCCATGAAAGACCGTATTTTAGTATACCAGGGTTATAAGGATATTGAGGAAGGAAAAAACCACGTTGACTTTGGTCTAATGAATTAATTTGCTCATATTCAAGGAAGAAGCATAATCTTTTAACTTTTATGTTTAAAAACACATTTGTAAATGGATAATTGTAATTGCCAATCAATTGCTTATGCTGACTATAAAACATTCCGGTTACAGGCATATAAGCATTGGCATAGAAGGCAGAATTGTAGAAAACATCAAATCCCAACTGAAATTTGAGTACTTTTTTAAACAAATTAACTTCTATGTAGGTGGAGTTGAAGCCTGAAAATAAGGGTAACGGAAGCGCGGCAGTATCACCCGACCGCTGGAGGGTAAGTCGAAAATTTGTATGAAAAATCCCCCAATCTATTAATTTATTTACGGTTAGGGAAGAAACAGAAAATTTATTGCCAGCCTTTTTAGGAAGCGCAGCAGTGTCAAAATATATAAAATTATTCAGGTTATCATACTGTGCTTCAATTGAAAACTTAAATTTTTTGAGATACAATCCTCCATGTAAAGAGTTTACCTGTTGTTTGACTGTGCTAAAACTATTATGCCACTGTATGTGATTGGATTCGTAATCCTGTAAAAAATAACCGGGTCTTGTGGATGAAAAATGATCGGAAACTTTAAGAATAAAATTACCCCAGATAGATTTTTCAATATCTCCTCCGAATTCCAGATCGTTAGCCTTATAATCACTAAAATAATATTCTGCAAAAGCGCCCCATCTGATCGTCTTAGAAAACCTATTGGTTAAACTACCTATGAATGAATTGTTTATGTAAGTCTTCCCATATCGGCCATAATTACCAAGTACACTATTTGTTGAATCAGCGTATTTTGGAACACTATAACTATACTTATCAATTTGGTTTTTTATACCGAAACGAAGTTCCGCGGGCACATTAAGCCATTGGTTAGTATTAATGGCTAACTGAAATATATTTTCAATTCTTCTAAAATAAGCCGAATCGTTTGTTTTTGTTGAATCGATATTGAGATGATGGTAATAATTTTGATCGATGAGTGATGGTATATCTGTATGAGCGGTTTGCAGCTGATCGACATAGCTCCTGGAATTTCTGTCGTAATGAAACTGATGAATAATAGAAACTACCTCATTCCATTTTGAATTTTCATGCAAAGAATCTGATTTATAGGATCCTGTAAGATAAAAACGTTGTTGAAAAGAGATGTTTTGATTTCTAACTGTAGATACCGCGTAATTAAGATTTACCGGCACTACTTCTGCTTTTTGCTTAGGGTCAATAGTATCATTATAGATGCCACCATTTTCATGATGTAGCAGCAAATTATAATTGATACTTCCAAAAATACTATACCGTTTTCCCTGATAACTGGAGGACAAGGAATAAGCGTGCGACTTCATGAGTTGGTTGATATACTGTCCATCTGAATAATTAAAATCACCCAGAAAACTCACATTAACACTTTTATTAATATTCTGTGTATGAATGACGTTCAGCTTCTGCTCTTGACGACTTTTGGGTCCGCCTGTAAAATAGCTTAGCTCCGTATATGGTGTCCACGCCTTGTAATAAACTGTATTTTCAGGCTTATGTAAATCATAGTTAACATAATTGGAAAATAAAAAATCGGGGTACGCAGTGCGTTGACTATAGATAACAGATTGGTAGGGATCTCCCAGATTGCCCAAAAATCCCTCCAGGGCCCCATCTCTAAAGGGTGGATTATAGATTTCTATACGGGTTAATGCTGTATCAATACCCATGGAGTCTAATGAAGTGTTATCGGCATCAAACTTATAAGCTTTAACCCTCGCATGTATTGTGATTGTGTCTTTTACACTTGAACAATAGCCTGTTGGGTTCAGAAAGAATATTGATATAAAGAGAATAGATAGAATCTTCATACCTGACAAATATAAATAAAAAAGTCCCGATAAAAAACCGGGACTTAGTAAAGAAAAAAAAATCG
>CAYZNC010000016.1:0-23586 GCA_964478555.1 uncultured Bacteroidales bacterium
TTGCAAATTTTTAATTTTAAGATATTTATACAGAATAAATACACCTAAAGCACTCATTAATTTTGAATTAAAAAAACATGGTAATAAAGTAGTAATTATTGATAATGATACTCAAGTAACTATGGAAACGCTGAATAATAATGTGAATAGGCTTTGCCATGGGCTTCTGTCAAAAGGGGTGCAAAAGGGTGACATTATAGGCGTTTACCTTCAAAACCGAAAAGAATATATTGAAATACGTCTGGCAGCCTATAAATGCGGATTTATTTTTTGCGCTTTAATTGATGATTTTACGAAAAATCAAAGACTCGAAACACTGATTGATATCAAGTGCCGGGTTTTCTTTTATGATAAGCGGCTAACGGAGAAAGAAATAATTGAAATAAAAACAAACACTAAAATTGAGTTGTGTGTTTCCATCAATGACATTCCCAACGCCCAATCACATTATCTAAACTTATTTAGCAATAACGAAACCGAACCGCAAACAAAAATTAAGCCTATTGAAATATCAGCTATAGGCTTTACTTCAGGTACCACGGGAAGAAGCAAAGGTATCCTTTGGTCTCATAGGGCCTGGCTTTACAGCTTTTACCATTTTCTCCTCAATAGCAATGTGGTAACCCATAACATGATAATTTTACACGTGGTGCCGCTTTCAACAGCAGGAAGTTTGGTTTTATTACCTGCACTGGTTTCCGGAGCAAAAAACATGCTAATGCAGTCGTTTGATGTCGAAAAAATTGCTCAAACAATTGATGATGAGAAAGTAACCACTTTAATTTTGCCGCCCGCCTTTCTCATTGAATTGTGGGACTATTTTAACGCGAATAAAAATGATTATCATTTCAGCTCATTAAAAAGTATCAGTGTGGGGTCAGCCGTCCTTCCCGGCAGTAAATGGAAAGAAATGATTAAAACCTTTGGCCCAATCATACAGCAAAGTTATGGCATGGCGGAAGTACTTGCCCCAATAGCTTCGCTGAGAATTACAAAACCGGATACCAAAAGATTAAAGTTTACCTCGGTTGGAAAGGTTATCCCACAGGTAAAGCTAAAATTAAGAGAGCTTGATTCCAATAAAAGAGGTGTCATATGCTTGCGCAGCAAAACTTCCGCCACGGGTTATTGGAACAGGGAAGATTTGAACCGGAGACATTTTCAGAACGGATGGTTCATTACAGAGGATATAGGAAAATTGGATCACCATGGCAATCTTTACATCATCGAAAGGATTGCGAATATTTTTAAACTGAACGAGGAGAAAGTGGTGCCAAGAGGCATTGAAGAGATAATTCACTTTTATTCAGGCGTTAAAGAAGTTCTGGTCACTAAAAGAGGAGAAAATATTATTGCTTACATTGCAATACGAAGAAACTTCAAAATAGATACTTTGCAGTTAAAGAAATTTTGTTCACAGCTACTTCCCGAAATACTAAGACCCTCAACATTTATATTGCTTGATCATTTGCCTCATAGCACCAGTGGCAAGATTCAAAAAGATAAGTTAGAACAGACATTTGAAAACGTCTATACAAAAATATCTGTGAAGCCTGAAAGATAATCATTGCGAACAAAAGGTTTTACACTGCCTGTAATTTCTGACGTTCAACCTTCAGATCGTATCTCTATCAGAACTAATTATGGTTACACACAGAGAAAGAATTAGAAACAAAATAAAAAACAATGTTACATCAATTCACTTAAATTATCTGTGTAAATCCGTGTGCATCTGTGGTAAAAAATAAAAACTTAACAAAAAACAAGAAAAGAATACTCCTCAGATAAACACAGAGTTACACAGAGAAACTCGAGCCGATAAAATCCGGATATGATTTCTAAAGATAAAAAAACCTGTCAGGTTTTTGAAACCTGACAGGTTGGACAAATATTTAAAATCTTGATTTAGATAGTCTTCAAATAATTATCTACACCCATGGCAGACTGTCTGCCGGAATAAATGGCCTTTACTACAAGACTCGCGCCAAGCACCGTATCTCCTGCTGCAAATACTTTTTTCTGGCTGGTTTGGCAGTATTCGTCGATTAATACATTTCCCCGGTTATCATAGTTAACACCAAGGCTATCCAGTAAACCTGTATGAATAGGATGTATAAAGCCCATCGAAAGAAGTGCCAATTCGCAGGGAATTACTTTTTTGCTACCGGCAACTTCGGTCATATTGAATTTGCCTGTTTCGTCCTTGTTCCATTGAACTTCCACAACCTCAACTCCTGTTAATTGACCTTTTTCGCCGATAAAACGTTTGGAAGCCAAGCTCCATTGTCTATCACAACCCTCCTCGTGTGAACTTGAGGTCTTTAAAACACTGGGCCAAAGTGGCCATGGCGTATCTGTATTTTTGCCGGTTGGTGGTTTAGGCAATATTTCAATTTGAGTAATACTTTTGGCTGCCTGACGAATCGAAGTTCCAACACAATCTGAACCTGTGTCACCCCCACCAATGACCATTACATTTTTATCTTTCGCAAGAATACGGATATCAGGATCAACGATATGCCCGTTAATTACCTTATTTTGTTGCGTAAGAAATTCCATCGCAAAATATACCCCTTTCAAATCGCGGCCTTCAATAGGGAGATCGCGCGGCTGCATTGCACCTACTGTAAGACAGATGGCATCGAACTGTTTTAGTAGTTCATCAGCAGTGATATCTTTTCCAACCTCCGTGCTTGTTTTAAAAATTAACCCTTCAGCCGCGAGTACAGCTAATCTGCGATCGATGATTTTTTTATTCAGCTTGAAGTCCGGAATTCCATAACGAAGCAATCCTCCAATAGCATCGTCACGTTCAAAAAGGGTAACGGTATGACCGGCTCTGTTTAGCAAAGCAGCAGCCGATAGCCCTGCTGGGCCCGAACCAATTACAGCAACTTTTTTACCAGTGCGTTGCTTTGGTGGTTTTGGTTTTATAAAACCATCTGCAAACGCACGTTCTACAATAGCACTTTCGTTTTCACGGATAGTAACCGGGGCATCGTGCAGATATAGTGTACATGATTTTTCACAAGGTGCAGGACATATGCGGCCTGTAAATTCCGGAAAGTCATTGGTGGAATGCAATAAATCGCTGGCGCGTTTCCATTCGCCTCTATACAGCAAATCCTGCCATTCAGGTATAACACTTTGTACAGGGCAGGCCCAGTTACAATAAGGTACGCCACAATCCATGCAACGTGCAGCTTGTAATTTGCGGTCTTCGGCATTCAGTGTCTGTTCAACTTCTCCGTAATCGTATATTCTTTCGTTTATAGGCCTGTTACCAGCCTCTTTTCTTTCATACAGTAAAAAACCCTTTGGATGACCCATGATATATTCTTTCTATGTATTTTATTAATACGTTAATATGTTAATGATCGAGCCCCGTAACACATTGTATTCATCTTGATTCTTGTGTCTTTTAGCTTGATTCTATTTAATAGTCGTATTCAACCTTTTCAATCTTCTGTTTGAGTGCTTCAATCTTTTCTTCTTCGAGGACTTTCTTGTACTCAATGGGAACTACTCTTATGAATTTGGTAATATACTCATTCCAGTTCTCCAATATACGCTGAGCCAAAGGGCTATTTGTATAGTGATAGTGACGGGATATGAGATCCTTTAATTCTTTATTATCACTCATATCATCAATAAGCGAAAGCTCAACCATACCCATATTGCAGAAGAAATCGAAATTTCCATCCTCATTGAGCACATAAGCTAAACCGCCGCTCATTCCGGCTGCAAAATTGCGGCCAACGGGGCCAAGAATTACAGCGCGCCCACCGGTCATGTATTCACAACAATGGTCACCAGCTCCTTCAATAACTGCAATTGCGCCAGAATTACGCACGCAAAACCGTTCACCTGCAACACCATTGATATACACTTCGCCACTGGTAGCGCCATACATTAATGTGTTTCCAACAATAATATTCTCCTCAGGGGTGAGTATAGAATCCTTAGGTGGAACAACTATGATCTTACCGCCGGATAACCCTTTACCCAGGTAGTCATTGGCATCTCCAACAAGGCGAAATGTCATACCCTTGGTAAGAAAAGCTCCGAAACTTTGGCCTGCAGATCCACGGAAAGTGGCATTAATGGTATTATCGGGTAACCCAACTCCACCATAGCGTTTTGCCACTTCACCCGCAAGCATGGCGCCTGTGGTACGATCCGTATTATTGATATTCTTAACAATATCCACTTTTTCTTTAAATTCCAATGCCGGAGTAGCAAGCGTAATAAGTTCATGATCCAAAACATTATCGATTTTGTGAAATTGTTTTTTCGTATTTCGGATGCTGTGATCGTGTCCTTTTGGAACAAAAAGAATCTTTGACATGTCCAGGTGTTTCGCTTTCCAATGATCTAAGCGCGGTTTAAATTCAAGCAGATCAGCACGTCCAACGATGTCGTCCATCTTTGTATATCCCATTTCTGCAAGAATTTCGCGAATGTCTTCAGCCAGGAAATTGAAATAATTCAATACATATTCATGTTTGCCCATAAAATGCTTGCGAAGCTTTTCGTCCTGCGTAGCAACACCTACGGGGCAGGTATTCAGGTGACATTTGCGCATCATAATACAACCCAATGAGATAAGTGCGGCTGTTGAGAATCCAAACTCTTCGGCTCCAAGTAAGGCTGCAATTACCACATCTCTGCCGGTTTTCATCTGACCATCGGCCTGAAGTTTTACCTGACCACGAAGATTGTTCATAACCAGCGTTTGCTGGGTTTCTGCAATGCCCAGTTCAAATGGCAAACCAGCATACTTAATGGAACTTGCCGGACTTGCACCGGTTCCACCTTCGCACCCGCTAATAAGAATAAGGTCAGCTTTGGCTTTTGCCACACCAGCAGCAATCGTACCAACACCTGCTTCAGAAACGAGTTTCACACTCACTATGGCTTGTGGATTAACATTCTTCAAATCAAAGATTAATTGCGCCAAATCTTCGATTGAATAAATATCGTGGTGTGGTGGTGGCGATATAAGTGATATGCCGGGTATAGAATGACGTGTTTTGGCAATAATTTTATCTACTTTATATCCGGGTAACTGACCACCTTCCCCTGGTTTAGCACCCTGTGCAATTTTAATCTGAAGTTCATCAGCGTTCACCAGGTATTCGGTAGTTACACCAAACCTACCTGATGCTACCTGTTTAATAGCACTTCGTGCGCTGGTACCATCCGGACGGGGCTTAAAACGTTCGGGTTCTTCTCCGCCTTCGCCAGTGTTACTTCTTCCGCCAAGCTTGTTCATAGCTATGGCAAGGGCTTCGTGTGCTTCTTTGCTAATCGACCCGTATGACATGGCACCTGTAACAAATCTTTTTGTAATTTCGCAAGCTGGTTCAACCTTCGAAATATCAATAGGTTTCCGCTTAAATTCCAAAAAGTCCCTAAGGAAAATAGGATCTTTCTTTACATTTACAATACGGGTAAATTCTTTAAACTTTTTATAATCATTAGTCCTTACTGCCCATTGTAACATGGAAATGCTTTCAGGATTCCAGGAATGCTGTTCGCCATTTTTGCGGAAATGGTAAAATCCGGGGTTTGGGACCAATCCCAAATCGATATTATCAATATATGCTTCTCTATGAGGTATAAGCGCTTCCGTAGCAATTTCCTCAAGCCCGATTCCACCAATTCGCGAATCGGTGCCCACGAAATATTTATTTACCACATCTTCTTTAATACCTATGATCTCGAAAATTTGTGATGCACGATAACTCCGCAAGGTCGAAATGCCCATTTTTGAAAGGGCCTTTAAAATACCTTTATTAATTGACTTAATATAGTTGTGTTCAGCAGTGTTATAATCGACCTGAATGGCCCGTTCTTTCACCAATGAATCGAGCACCGCAAACACCAGGTAAGGGTTAATAGCACTAGCACCGTAACCGAATAAAAGAGCAAAATGCATTACCTCACGTGGCTCAGCGGTTTCAACTACCAAATCAATTTGCATACGCTTCCGCTTGTCAATCAGGTAATGGTGAACTGCTGAAACAACTAGTAATGATGGTATAGGTGCTAAAGTATCATTAACACCGCGATCGGAAAGAATAATATAATTTTTCCCTTCATCTACCGCCGTTTCTGCTTTTTTACAAATATCCTTTACTGCTTTTTCGAGGCCTTTTGCTCCGTCAGCAACTGGGAAAAGCATTGGTAATACAACCGTCGAAAATCCCTTATAACGTAAATTCTTAATAATATCAAATTCAGTGTTATTAATGACCGGACTTTTCAACTTGATCATTTTACATTGGTCGGGAGTTTCGTCAAACATATTTTTTTGTGTCGAACCGATATAACCCGTAAGCGACATTACCAGCTCCTCGCGGATAGAATCGATGGGTGGATTGGTAACCTGTGCAAACAACTGACGGAAGTAATTAAATAGCCGTTGTGGTTTCCTTGAAAGCAATGCTATAGGGGTATCGTTACCCATCGACGAAACGGGATCTTTACCTTCAACAGCCATTGGGGTTATCAGATGTTCAATATCTTCTTTGGTATATCCAAACGCACGTATTAACTTTTGGTAATCTTTTTCAGCAACGGGCACCTCTCTTGCAGAAGAAATATCTTCGAGGTTAACCCTGTTTTTATTAAGCCATTCTACATAAGGACGCTCGTTGGCAAGTTTTGCCTTTAGCTCCATATCGTGGTAAAGTTTTCCTTCCTGGGTATCCACCATTAAAAGTTTTCCAGGATGCAAGCGTCCTTTTTCTTTGATTTGACTGGCTGGAAAAGCTTGTACGCCACATTCCGACCCAAGGATTAATATGTCATCGGTTGTGATAATATACCGCGAAGGACGTAAGCCATTGCGGTCGAGGGTACCCCCTGCATATCGACCATCGGCAAATACCAGCGATGCAGGACCATCCCATGGCTCCATAAAGGTGGAATGGTATTCATAAAATGCACGTAATTCGTTAGAAATTGGATTTTTGGCATTCCATGATTCAGGCACCATCATAGCCAAGGCTTCTGGCAACGATTTACCTGCCATGGTGAGAAATTCAAGCACATTATCGAAGGAAGCCGAGTCACTTTTTCCAGCCTCAATAATTGGGTAGAGTTCATTTAAATCACCCAACTGAGCAGATTTCATGGTTGACTCTCGGGCTTGCATCCAGAAACGATTGCCTTTAATAGTATTGATTTCCCCATTGTGGCCCAGCAAACGGAATGGTTGAGCTAAATCCCAAGTTGGAAAAGTATTGGTACTAAACCGTGAGTGAACCAAAGCCATCGCACTGGTTACATTCTCATTGGTAAGATCAGGGAAATAAGGACGCAACTGCATGGAAGTAAGCATACCTTTGTATACCAACCGCTTTGTTGAAAGACTTGGCAGGTAGAAACTTCGCTTTTGAGTAATATCACTCTTGTCAATAATATTTTCTATCTTTTTGCGGATAATGTAAAGTTTACGTTCAAGAGTTTCCTGATCGTTATTACCAACCACAAAAATCTGTTTGATCACAGGCTCAGAGGCCTTTGAAATCTCGCCAAGGATACTGTCATCAACAGGAACATCTCGAAGTGCAAGAACTTTCAAGCCTTCATTTTGAATAACTTCTGTAAACTTTTTAAGACAAAAGTCAGCTTCTGATTTTATTTTAGGAAGAAATAAAAGACCTGTCCCGTATTTTCCACGTTCTGGAACTGCGATACCCTGCAAAAGGATAAATTCATGTGGTATTTGGATTAAAATACCAGCACCATCTCCGGTTTGATTGTCGGCACTTTCTGCCCCACGGTGATTTAAGTTTTCGAGTACCTGCAACGCTCTCTCTACGATATCATGCGATCTGTCGCCCTTTATTTGCACTACTAAACCTATTCCACAGCTGTCATGTTCATGTGCCGGATCATATAACCCCGCGGCACCAGGATAATCTGCTTGCATACTCAATTCGTTCAGTTATTAATGTCACCTATATAAAAGAAAAGAGCCATTCCTGTTATTGAGAATGGCTCTTGTTAAATATCTTTGTGTTATATAAACATACCACTCTCTCAAGGTCCTTTTTTGAGATGTTTCGTAAGGTTATTGCTTGATAGAATGCTATGTGATAAGTTTTTCATTCTAAATATGTTTTAAACCGGGACAAAATTACAATAAAAGATTTAGTTTATCAAAATAAAATCCATAAATTAGAGCAAATGTAAAGAGAAATCGAAATTTTGCTTGATACATTTTTCATTATAAGGACAATAATACTAATTCAATTAATAGAATTTAATATATGGCTATTCCATAGCCTCCATAATCTCATCGGTAACTTCGAGATTATGATACACGTTCTGCACATCGTCATCATCTTCAAACTCATCTATTAATCTCAAAACTTTAAGCGCATTATCTTTGTCCAACTTTTTAGTTTCAACGGGAATACGTTGCAGCGAAGCATTTTCTGCTTCAATTCCCAGTTGGTCGAGCTTTTTCTGCATGGGGCCAAAATCTTCCATGGCTGTGGTTATCACAAACATGTCATCCTGAACTTCAAGATCTTCTGCACCTGCATCAATAATTTCAAGTTCGAAATCTTCGGAATTGAGCGTGCCTTTAGGAACTGTTATAACTCCTTTACGGCTGAACATAAATGCCACTGAACCATTGGTGCCTAAGCCGCCACCTCTTTTACCAAACAGGGATCGTATATTTGCCACGGTACGCTGAGGATTATCCGTAAGACATTCTACAAATACGGCAATGCCGTGAGGCCCGTAACCTTCGTAAGTTACTTCCTGAAGAGCAGCCGAATCCTTGCCTGCTTTGCTAAGCGCACGCTGAATATTGTCCTTAGGCATATTGGAGCCGCGGGCGTTATTCAGCGCCAGACGTAACCGCGCATTACCGTCGGGGTCGCTACCACCTTCCTTTACAGCAATACTAATTTCTTTGATAATTTTTGAAAAAATTTTGGAGCGCTTGGCGTCAATAGCGCCCTTTTTACGTTTGATGGTTGACCATTTATTATGTCCTGACATAAATTATTCTTTTTTAATATTTTACTCTTCCAACTAATGGGGCGATAAAAATAAGAAAATGTTGTTGATTTTGAAAATTCTTTTTATTTCTTAATCTATAACTAAATTTGTAACCTTATTTATACCGTAAAAGAATGTCAATACTCAAAAATAATTCCCTGATTCCTACTGAACTATTAAAAAATTCCGCCCAATTAGCCGAAGGGACACTTAAAGTTTACATGGAAACCTATGGTTGCCAGATGAATGTAAACGATAGTGAAGTTGTTCTGGCGATTTTAAAGCAACATGGCTATGAATATACCAGTAATATAGAGGATTGCGATCTGGTACTGGTTAATACCTGCTCTATCCGTGAAAATGCGGAACAAAGAATAAGGGGACGATTAGACGTTTTCAGGCTGCAAAAAAAAGCCAGACCGTCATTGCTGATAGGCGTTATCGGTTGCATGGCTGAAAGGTTAAAGGAAAAATTACTTGAAGAGGAAAAGATGGTGGACATGGTTGTTGGCCCTGACGCTTACCGAGATTTGCCCAAACTTATTCTAAATGCTGGAACGGGCCAAAAGGCTGTGAATGTACTATTATCTCGGGAAGAAACCTACTCCGATATCAGTCCCGTACGCTACGATTCCAACGGTATATCTGCATTTGTATCGATCATGCGTGGTTGCAATAATGTTTGTGCGTATTGCGTAGTACCTTACACCAGAGGAGCAGAGCGCAGCCGCGATACAAATACAATTATCAGTGAGATTAAGGAATTATTTAAAATGGGCTATCGCGAAGTAACCCTTATAGGACAAAATGTTGATTCCTACCATTGGACAGACCAATCAACAGACACTGTTACTAATTTTTCGCAACTGCTGGCTTTAACTGCTCAAATTGACCCATTGCTGAGGGTAAGGTTTTCCACATCGCATCCGAAAGATATGAACGATGAAGTACTGTATACTATGGCAAAATATCCCAATATATGCAAAACCATTCACCTGCCTGCCCAATCAGGTAGCTCTAGAATACTTGAACTCATGAGGAGAGGTTATACACGTGAATGGTACTTGAGCAGGCTCGAAGCTATACATCGTATAATTCCCGATTGCGCTGTTACCACCGATATTATCGCAGGTTTTTGTTCCGAAACCGAAGAGGACCATCAACAGACCTTAAGCCTGATGCAACAGGCAAACTACGATTTTGCGTTTATGTTTAAATATTCCGAAAGGCCAAACACGCTGGCACAGAGAAAATTCAAGGATGATGTACCAGAAAAAGTAAAAAGTCGCAGATTGCAGGAAATAATTGATATTCAAAATCAACTTTCAATAGAATCAAAAAAACAAGATATTGGTAAAGTTGTTATAGTATTAGTCGAAGGCGTGTCGAAAAAATCAGCAGATGAATTGTTTGGCAGAACATCGCAAAATAAAGTAGTTGTGTTTCCTTGTAGGGAGTTGTTAAAGGGAGAATATGTAAAAGTAAGAATAGATGACTGCACTTCTGCAACATTAAAAGGAATAATGATTAAGTAGAAAAGCAATTTAATTTTAGGGGTATTTCTATTCTCAGGAATCTAAATAATGTTACGCCATACAATTACAAAATATTTCTGTAAATTGTAGCATTTGACAAGCAGATCAATAGCTTCGGCATTATTTAACCTTATTTATACCGCCATGAAAATCTTGCTTAAACTTTTACTCATTCCAATTTTGATAATCACCGCAATTATTTCTCTTGCACTGGTTAGTAATGACGACCTGAGGATTGCTAAAATTGTAGATCAGTTAAACATCTTTCGCACCAAATACAGGCAACAAAAAATCTATCTTCATAGTGATAAAAACGTTTATCTGGCAGGGGAAACAATATGGATGAAAGCATATCTTATGGATGCCTCATCGCTCCTTTCCGACACGATGAGTAAAGAAATTTATGTCGATCTCATAGATTTTAACAATCAGCAAGTCAGGAGCATTATTCTTCGTAACCAAAACGGTTTTGGTTATGGCGATTTTTTATTGGGCGACACCCTGATAGAAGGTAACTATCAATTACGATGTTATACCAATTGGATGAGAAACTTTGATAACGATTTCTTTTTCAATAAAACCATCACCATCAAAAATCCTAATTATGAACATGTTGTTACCCGTGAAAGATTAAAAATGCTTAAAAGTTATAACCGGAAGTTTAACCGGCTTGAAGATGACAAAACAGTTCATTTTTTTCCTGAAGGGGGAAATCTGGTTGCTGGTTTTAACAATAGGGTAGCTTTTAAAGCGGAGAATAATTTGGGGCTAAGTGTCAACGTACACGGTGTGTTGTTAGACGATAAAAAGAATCAGATTACTACTTTTGAAAGTATCCATAATGGAATGGGAGTATTCGAATTTAATCCGGAAGCAGGGAAAAAATATTTTGCAGAAATAAGCTATGTCAATGGAAAACCAGAAAAAATTCCACTGCCACAAGTGATGAATAATGGATTTGTAATGTCAGCAGAGCCCCTGGAAGATAATATAAAAGTAACTATACGTTCCAATCGTCCATCTTCAGCTGATATTGTTTTCAACGAAGTAATCGTTATTGCTCAGTCTCGCGGAATAGTGCAGTTTGAAGCAAAAAAAGAAATTAAAGATGGTCCTCTTGTGCTAACTATTCCAAAAAAATCCTTTCCAGCCGGCATTGTACAAATAACACTTTTCGATGGACGGAATGAGCCACAGTGTGAAAGGCTTGTATTTATTAAACCCCGGTATGATACTGAATACCGTTCTCTAAACCTGGTTCAGGGAAAAAAAGATGACAGCATATTTTATACCATTAAACTCAATAAGCCTCATGGATTTCCGGCAAATGCAAATCTTTCAATGGCAGTTACAGAGTCTGATACTGCAAATATCGCAGAAAACATTTCCACCCATCTTTTGCTTACATCCGATTTAAAAGGGAGAGTTGAAAATCCTTCGTTTTATTTTGAAAAAGACGAGCCGAACGCAGAAAAATATCTCGATTTAGTGATGCTGACAAATGGCTGGCGGAGGTTTATCTGGAAAGATCTTTTAGCAGACAAATTTCCACCGGTTCAATATTCTCTTTCCGAAGGTCTTTCGATAGATGGTAAAATTACCAGGGATCACTTTGAAATACCGATTCCCAACAGCAAAGTCCGCCTAAGCATTTTAAATTCATATAACGACGAATTTGAAACGACTACAGACAGGCGTGGGAGATTTGTTTTTAAAGATCTTAATTATGAAGATTCGATCGATGTAAAAATTGAAGCTTTTAAACCCAGCGGAGGCAAAGGAGTTCAAATTGTATTGGGCGATACGGTAATACCGTTAATTTCGACAAAAACTTACCCTGTGGCTCAAAAAGTTGATTTTAGCAGGAGAAGTGTCAAGCTAAACAACCGCAGGGAAACCATCGCATTTAACAAGAATTATAAAGTACCGGAACCTGATATTGAAGTACCGAAAATACACAACACACCCAATGATGTTATAACAGTTGGTGACGATGCAGCAGAGTACTCTAACATTCTACAATATATGACTGGCAGAGTTGCAGGTGTGAATATAACAGGCAACAGCGTAATTATCAGAGGCATCAGTACGGTTTACGGTAGTACAGATCCTTTGTATCTTTTAGATGGTGTCCCTATCGATGTTAGCACAGTCACAAGTATTAATCCTTCTGATATTGCCTACATTGAAGTTTTGAAGGGACCCGATGCTTCAATTTATGGAGTGCGTGGTGCAAACGGTGTGATTGCACTATATTCCAAAAGGGGCAAGTTTATGAAAAGGGGTGTGATTGAATTTGGTATGTTGGGGTATTATAAAGCCCGGGAATTTTATGTACCAAATTATAATTCATGGAATTATAAACCCAATTCCTATAATGTGCCTCGCACCATGTACTGGAAACCCCGTTTAATTCCCGATGCCGCAGGAATAATCACAGTTCGATTTAAGAACCGGCTCAATATTTCCAATTATACGGTTATCATTGAGGGTATCACTTCGAAAGGTGAGTTAGTATATTATAAGAAGTAGGCGGATCGAACTACACAGAACAATATTTTATGAGTACGGGTTGCATCCAAATCCCAGAGGGATTAAATGTTTATAGAAGGAATGACCCATTATTCGATGTGCGACCCCCAGCCGGGGTCGAATAGCGTCGATTTGGCAACGTCTTTCTATAAATATTTGACCTCTCCGAGGTCCTTTACAACACAAGTTGACCAAACGTATTTTTATTCTCTTAATCAGCAGACCCTTAATACTTCTAAATTTCTATTTTTCGATGTTATTACGGGTTGCGGATTTCAAAAGCTGCAGAGCAGCGGCCTATTTGTAAAAGATAAGGTTTAAACAAAAAGAGCTCTTCTAAAATAATGAAATAGTCGAATACAAGACAGAATCAATATCTTGTTGCGGGTTAAAACCTTAAATAATCAGTTTAAATCCTTTGCCATGCACATTTAAAATTTCAACGGCAGGCTCATCTTTTAAATATTTACGAAGTTTAGTAATGTAAACGTCCATACTGCGTGCATTAAAATAGCTATCGTCTACCCAAATATTTTTTAATGCGTAATTGCGTTCCAATATATCATTCATATTATCACATAACATTTTAAGCAAATCTGATTCTTTGGTGGTAAGCTTGTGCGTGATATCCTCGGAAGATAAAGTCTGTTTCTGGAAATCAAATGTGTACTTCCCGAGTTTGTAAACGGTTTGACCCGAAAGTTTACTGTCCGCTTTGGTTCTGCGCAATATAGCCTCAATGCGAAACAGTAATTCTTCCATACTAAAAGGTTTGGTGATATAATCGTCGCCTCCCAGTTTAAAACCGTGAAAAACGTCTTCCTTTAACGATTTAGCGGTAAGAAAAATAACAGGTATATCTTTATTGATGGCTCGTATTTCTTTTGCCAACTGAAAACCATCCTTTAGCGGCATCATTACATCAAAGATACAAAGATCGTAAAAGTTGCGCTGAAAACTTTTAAACGCCTTATCGCCATCCGGTAGGAGATCGGTTTCAAAATTTTTAGCCTGCAGATACTCCTTCAGCAACAGGCCAAGATTTTCATCATCTTCAGCAAGTAAAATCCTAATTTTATGGTTCATGGTTAGGTATTTTCATTCATAACTATTTGATATTATTCATAGGGTTTAATCATTCATTTTAGCTACCGGAATAAATATTTCAAACTTCGTACCAACGTTCAATTCACTTTCAATAGAAATTCTTCCGTTATGCTCCTCCACTATTTTTTTGACGTAGCTCAGTCCCAGGCCAAAACCCTTAACATTATGCACATTTCCGGTAGGAACGCGATAAAATCTTTCGAATATTCTCCTTTGTTGATCTTTGCTTATTCCAATGCCCAAATCTTCAACAGCTATAACAATACCTCCCTTTTTACTTCGCGTGCTGACAGTTATATTGGGCTGCCCTTTGCTATATTTTATAGCATTATCGAGCAAATTTAACAAAACATTTGTAAAGTGAACCTCATCCACATTAACAATAGAATAGGTAGCATCGAGATTTTTAATGATTTGTCCGTTTCTCGTTTTCACCTGAATGATAAAACTTTTTACAACGTTATTGATAAGTTCATGAATATCCATTCTTCTAATTTTCAAGCTAATTCTTCCTTTCTCAAAGATGGCCGCTTGCAAAACCTTTTCAACATGATAACTGAGCCGTTTACTTTCGTCAAAAATAACTCTTGAAAGGTGTTCAATGTTTTTCATGCTATTGGGAATGCTATTATCGTTGAGCATTTGTGAAGCCAAAGAAATAGTAGATATGGGAGTTTTGAGCTCATGGGTCATGTTATTAACAAAATCATTACGAATTTCAGAAACTTTTTTCTGTCGCAAAATAATATATATCGTATAACCGAAAGTAATTAAAATGATGAGCGTGAGAGCCACAGAAGAGGTTCCCATATAACCGAGAGAATTAATTAAGTAATTTTTTTCTCCGGGAAAATACATGGCTAAATAATTAGGTTTCCCATTTAAATTAGGTTCAAGTCGTCCTCCAAATAACCTGGCTTTCGTTTTTTCGTTAAACATTCCTGATTTCAAAACGATATCGCGCTTTTCGTCCAATACTGCATATTCAAACGGCAAATCGATTCCGTTATGACCCAATACATTTTCTATTAAAGACTTAAAACCGGCAGAGGAAACCCGTTCGTTAAGTTTCCTGGCAGGAGTGCACATTTTCCGAAGTACACGTTCCACTATCTTTCTACGATCTGATAATTCATCCGGTAATTGTTTTGGCAGGTTATCAAGGTACACATCCTGCCTGAAATATTCACTGTGTGATTCCTGCTTAATCCCCGCTGAATCTGAAATAATACTATTTGAAGATGCAATTGTTACTTGGGTGTTCAGGTTCCCATCCGGAACCAATATCAAAGGATTTTTTGTATTTTTTATTCTTTTTGTTTTGCTTTCACTCTTCAGTTGTGCAGTGTCATTGATGACTGTGAGATTTCTATTTACCTTTGAGGAATCGGGATTTGAGACTCCGACTTCTCGCATTATATTTTCAATAGTTTCATGTTCTTGCACAAGATCAGAGACTTTCGCAATAGAAGTATTTACAAGTTGTCCAAATTGTTGTTCTTTGAGTCTGTATGCATTTAAAAGCCAAAAACTCTGAACTGCAATTAACCCTAGAACAGCAAGACTAATCAGCCCCAACAATATGGTTATTCTCTTCTTATTCATTAATCACAAAGATAATTGCGATATGAAGACTCTCTAACAATTTAACAATCTTTAACATTCATTAATGTTCGTTAACCTTATCGTGCTAACTTTTGACCTATTTTTGTAATGTGTAATTCGAACAAAGAATTTTAAAAATATATATTCATAGTGTTTTTTTAGATTTAGGTTTGATTGGTTAGTTAGTAGTAGGGGAAGGGCAGTCGTGAGACAGCCCTTCTTTTTTTCATTGAAAATTATGCAAAATTATATAATTTTAAGGTTCAATTTCAGCGTTATTTTATACTAATAAATTTCTTATGAACCACGGCTGTTTTAATCAAAACGAAATACAAGAACATAATCAGCAAGCAGCCTTTGAGAATTTCAAAAAAAAACTTTCTTCAAAATTTAAGACTGCCTGGATAAAAATTGTCTTTTTGTGTGCATGCGCTGCAGTTACTGTTCAAATGTTTTCACAGAATTTTGAAAATTTTATCACTGTTTCAGGTAATAAATTAATGGATGGTAAAAAAGAATTTCGTTTTCTTTCCTATAATATTCCTAATCTAAATTTTGTGGAAGACGAAATGGCCTTCACGGTAATCAGTCCGTTTCGTTTACCAACCGATTATGAAATCGGTGATGCATTAATGTCAATCAAGCAAATGGGTGGAAGAGTTGTAAGAATTTATACCCTTCCTGTAAAAAGAAAAGAGCAATCGGATAAAGTGCCTGCAACTGTTTTAGGACCCGGACAATTCAATGAAGAAGCATTTAAAATAAACGACCTGATGCTGGCTATGGCTAACAAAATTGGCATTCGTATCATTTTCCCATTTGTAAACGCATGGAAATGGATGGGTGGCAGACCTCAATATGTTGAATTCAGAGATAAGAAATTGGAAGATTTCTGGACTGATCCCCAAATCATTTCTGATGTGGAAAAAACTATTGAATACACGATTAACCGCACGAATACTATCACAGGAGTCAAATACAAAGATGATAAGGCCATCCTGTGCTGGGAAACCGGTAACGAATTGCCAAGTCCGAGTGAATGGACTATTACCATTGCCCGATATATTAAATCGCAAGACAAAAATCATTTGGTAATGGATGGGTTTTCCAGACCCTTCATAAAAAAAGATCTGTTAAGCGAGCCTTCCATTGATATTATTACAACCCACCATTACGAAATAGAGCAGAAACAGAGTGGAGAAAATATTAGAACAAACCTCGAAATGATCAGCGGTAAAAAGGCTTATATTATTGGTGAATTTGGCTTTCAAAGCACTTCTGCACTTGAAAAAACCATAGATCAGATTATTGCCAGTAAGGATATTGCAGGAGCGCTCATTTGGAGTCTTCGCTCACACCGCGAAGAAGGCGGTTTTTACTGGCACGCCGAACCTTTCGGTCATGGTGTATATAAAGCTTATCATTGGCCTGGTTTTACATCAGGCCATCCTTACGATGAAGAAAATTTTATACAAATGTTCAGGCACAAAGCATTTGCAATACAGGGCTTAGCTGAACCACCCATTGAAAAACCCCTTGCTCCGAAACTTCTGGACATTAAAACAGTTTATGATATTAATTGGCAAGGCTCTGCGGGCGCATCTTGCTATAACATTGAGCGGGCAGAAATGCCTGGCGGACCCTGGAAGACAATAGCTGTAAATGTAAGCGATGCAGATGCACAATACACCTCTTTATATCACGATAAAACCGCTGAACTCGGAAAGAGCTATTACTACAGGGTTACCGCCGAAAATATTGGTGGCACATCGGAACCATCGAATATTGCAGGACCTGTTAAAGTGACGGAACAAGCAATGATAGATGATATGTCCAACTTCAGTACGCTTTACACAAGCGCCGCAATCACTTTGGAAACCGGAAACGACCGGAAGTTTAAGGAAGACATTTACCGTTTAGGAGGTAAACAAAATAGTGAAATTACTTATTTAGTACCCGGAAAACTAAAGGGCTTCAAAGTTTTTTCTTTTGAAAATTCACCCGATACTGTATTAGTTATAAAGACATCGCTTGATGGCACAAATTTTGAGAATGTAAAAACTAGCGTATCTTGTTTTTATGAGACAAAAAATGACTATGGTTCCTGGTATCCGGTACTTTACGAAGTAACCGCACCCAATCCGGAACTAAAATACGTGAAAATTATGTTTAAAAAAGAAGCTCAGATTTCAAGGGTAGAAGTGATTTATCAGTAGAGACACGGCCAAAACCTTCAGGGCTCCTTAGGGTTTAAAGACAAACTAAACACCAACAAATCAAACCATGAAGCAAATTATTTTATTTCTCACAGGATTATTTCTCACAATTACAGCATTTTCTCAGGACATAATTGTAAAAAAAGACGGAAAGAAAATTGCGTGCCACATCTGCCGTGAGGATAGTGTAAATATTTACTTTACCTTTTGGCTGGACGATTTAAATGAAGTTAAGTCTTTTATTAAAAAAAATGATACCAAACAGGTTACTTACAATGTAAAAGCTAAAAAAAAAGCGATACCTGATTCTCTGGCTCAAAGTGATGGGCTTATCCGAAAGTGCTTAACCATTGGCATTTTAGAAGGAGGAGGATCCTTAGTTGGAATGGATTTAGAAGTTCCCTTTAACAAAATCATAAGTTTACAATTTGGAGCAGGTCTGGTTGGATTTGGAGGTGGAATTGATGTTCATTTTCGACCAACTATTCGCAGTTCCTTTTTCACAATCCAATATTGGCATCAGGGTATTGGCAGGTCACATACACAAAGCTTAATAGGACCTGCATTCGTATTCCGCGCTAAAAAATGGTTTACAGCCCAGTTAGGACTCGGATATGCTCTTGATAAAGGTCCTGCACTACCTGAAAATTTTAAGCAACCGCAGGTTATGCTAACTTATGCGATAGGAATATACTTTCCGATATAGTCTGTTTTCAAAAAGAAGAAACCTAAGAAAACAAGGTTTGGACCCTCATATTTAATTCATAATATTTAGTGCCTTTTTTACATTTTTACCTTTCTAAATCAATTTTATCCCTGGTTATAACTCGTTTATCATTATAAATCCGCTTAAGGGCTTCAGATGAGTTTCCTTTGAAGGTCAGATCCACCCAGCACATCATCCAGGCCCAACGCGGTTGCTTCTCCAAAACTTCAGGCGTTGGCATGGTACTGCATTCAGCAATTGCAATAGGCTTACCGGAGGCGAATTGCAAAAGGGCATCGTAGGTGGTTTGGGAAAATGTTTCCTCAGGCGAAGCGCCTTTGTGGGGTGGGTAAATATCACATCCTACGATATCCACATAAGCAGGACCAGGATAGAATTCCTTTAAATTAAAATGCTGACTGGATGGAGCCCACACCCATATAAGGTTGTTCAACTTACATTGGTAAGTGAGATAATTATACATCTGTCTGTACAGCTTAATATAACATGAATCGCAATCGATACCACTCCACCAAAACCAACCTCCGTTCATTTCATGATAAGGCCTGAACAGAACAGGAATTTGTTTATCCTGTAAAGTCTTAAAAAGATCGGCTAGTTTATCAACCATAATTTTCCAGTTATTGTACATTTTAGTCCCCGGAGTAAGTAAATCAAGGTACTCTTCAGATGTTAGTTTACCCGAGACGCCCGGTTTAAAATCGCAAGGCTCCCCCGTAGTAGGAGGTGCCTGATGATAGCTCATTGTAATAATGGATCCGGCTTCATGTTGCTTTAATATTTCCTGTAAGAGTTTGGGCCTGTATTTGATATTATCTATATCATGTCGTTCATCAGAAAACCCAAATTCGCCACCCCAAATAGCCGGATATTTTCCTGTTAATTTTGCAATACTATCGGTATTTTTCGACATCACATATAACTGTTCATGCAGCGCAGTGAGTGTTTTTTTCCCAGAAATGCCAGCAATATATTGTAAAAGCTTCCGCGCCTCCGGAGTAGCATTTGGATTAACAGGAGTTTGACCGAAAGAGGTAAAAAAAGGCCCTGTTATGCAAAAAATGACGAAAATGATCATTAATTTTTTCAATTGTTTTTGTTTTTTAGATAAATACTTGGTCCACTCGATGGCAGTTTAACATCCGAACCAACCCAAAGTTTATATAAAAAACAAAAGACTTTTTCAAAAGTGCAGTTGTTTAACCAGCATCTTACTTTGAAAAAGTCTTTTGAAGGATTCAAAAAATGATTAACATCCTGTGGAACTGAAAGAGCCCACAATTGTAGGCCTTGGATTAACACACATTACAGGTATTTTAGCCTCATTTGCAATAATGTGTTGTTCCGATGCTCCAATAATATAATCAGTGTAATTGATAGCTTTGGTTGTCATAATAAGAATCATGTCAGCTTCAGTTTTCATGGCAAACTCTATCGTTTGATCGGCAAAGTTTTTCTTAGGCTCAGCTGTAAAAATCTCATAATCAACTTCTTTATTCTTAAAGTATTTTTCCGTAAATCTCATATTCGTGAGTATCCCCATAATAAACCCCTTGTCTTTGAAAGTAGGTTTTAACACCAGTATCTTAGAACTGAACAATCTGGCAATAAAACAACCCCATCCAATTTTTTCCTTATTTTCTTTTTTAAAATCAACAGGAAAAACCAATCGTTCAATAGTATCACGTTTGGGAGCTTCCTGTACTATTATTACCGGTGCCTTTGAGGTAACAGTAACTTTCAATGCCCAGCTTCCTGTTATCTTCTGCAAACCATGCATACCGTGTGTACCCATAATGACCAATTCCGCATTTAACTCATTCGAAACTTCGCCGATAGTAGAAAAAATTGTACCTTCACGAATTATCGTATGAGGTTGGATTTTATAGGTTTTGAAAGTTTCATCGGCTTGAGCTTTGACTTTTTGCTCGGCGGCTTGTAGATCATCATCCTTCCTTAAAATGTGAAGTAAGGTAATCTCTTTATTAAGGATTTTGGAAAATTTAACAGCATGAGCTATGGCATAACCTGCGACAGGGGTAAAATCGGTAGGCACCAGAATGATTTGTTTTTTTGACTCCATAGTTTAGTTTTAATTTTAGGTAAATATATAAACAAGAAAAAACTTATCTTTGATCAAGTGAATCATTAGCTATGTGTAACTTCACTAAATATAGGAAATATACTTTTAATTTGAAACTTTTTTTAATTTTTTTAGCAATATTCCCGTTTTTATACGTGTTTCCGGCTAAAAACGTTACCTCGGAAGTTAAACAAAATGAATTTATAAGAGCTGATCAAACAGGCACCTTCAATTCAGTCTCTCATTATCCCATAATCGTAAACACCGATGGCCATATCCTCATTTTCTACAAATCAGTATGGGTCGAATTGCAGCTTGAAGAGAAATCCTTAATCACTTGCGACAATCACAACAGGATATTAATTGCCAGCAATAAATTTATCGGGAAGGTTACATTTCCTCACAAAGGGAATATATCGATTGATACTATCATTGCAAATTGCAGGTTACATGAGTACGATGAAATTGAAAAATTCTTTTGCACAAATAGCATCACGTATCTTTCCACAAAAAATTATTTATTCAAACTCGAAGGGGAAAAACTAATTCCGCTTGATTCGTCAGGATTGGGTCTTACCGTATTCAGCAGCAAAGATAAAGTTTATGTTATAAAGTCAAGTGGCATAATTACAAGGTTTGGCAGTAACCTTCGCGATACGTTGCCATCGTGTTCAGCTTTATCTTTTACTGAGGGGGTTCATTCTCTTTTGGAAGTTGAGAAAGATGTAGACCAAACGCCTTTTTACTTTCGCTGGTGGGCATGGCCACTATATGCATTAGTTCTATTGGTTTTTGCTTTACTCTATTGGCGGAAACGCAAACATGATTTCGAAGTAGAAAAGGCGAATCTGGAACATATTATTAACGAACGAACCGCCGAATTAACCACGGAAAAGAAGAAGACGGATGATTTGCTTGCTAATCTATTGCCAAAAGAAACAGTTGATGAACTAAAGAATACAGGCAAAGCGACCTCTCAAAAATTTAATCTGGTTACTGTTCTTTTTTCGGATATTCAGGGGTTTACAAAAATTGCAGAGCAAATGAATCCTGATAAACTGATTGATGAGCTCGATAACTTTTTCTTTCATTTCGATTCAGTGGTAGAAAAATATAACATAGAGAAGATAAAGACCATTGGTGATGCATACATGTGCGCTGGTGGAATTCCTTACAAAAACAGGACTAATCCTGTTGAAGTTGTGCTGGCTGCTCTTGAAATGCAAGAATACATGCGACAATTAAGGCTGAAGGATGTTAACATATGGGATCTACGTATTGGCGTTCACACCGGAGCAGTAATAGCTGGTGTTGTAGGTCACAAACGTATGTCGTATGATATATGGGGAGACACCGTAAATACGGCAAGCAGGATGGAATCGTCGGGCGAAGCAGGTAAGGTAAATATTTCCGGTCATACCTACGAAATGGTGAAAGACTTTTTCATTTGCGAATACCGGGGCAAAATGCCTGTCAAATATAAGGGGGATATCGATATGTACTTCGTTAAAAGTATCCGTCCTGAGCTTTCCCTCGATTTGAAATTAATTCCCGATAAGAAATTCTTTGTTCAGTTGCAAATTCTTCGCTTGCTCGACTTGGAAGAGCTCGTTATCAATAAATTGAATTATGAACTACCGGCAAAAATGTACTTTCACAATTCGAGATATACTATTGATGTGTATACACTTGTAGAGCTGATAGGCCGTGCTGAGGGTCTTTCGCATGAAGAACTTTTGCTGGTTAGGACAACTGCTTTATTTATCAACATGGGATTTATCAGTGTATATGATAACTATGAAAAGGAAAGTGTAAAATTTGCCCAGGAGATATTGCCTAAATATAAATACACCGACGATCAAATAGAAATTGTATGCAGTCTCATACTGGCTGTGCGATTTCCTGATATTGCAAAAAATAAATGTGAGGCAATTTTGATGGATGCCTGCTTCAATTACCTGGGCAGGGTGGACTATCTGCAATACTCCTTAAACCACTTTAAAGAAGTTAGGGAAAGAATTAGTTCGCTTACAGAAAAAGAATGGTTTTATCACGATCTTAGATTTGTTGAACAACATCATTTTTACACAAACACGGCCAAAACCCTCAGAGAAGTCTCAATTGAAGAGCAAGTGCAAAAAATTAAAGAATTTGCCAAATTTAATGAGTCTACTATAAAACCATAGGTGGAATTTATTAATTTTGCGTTTTATTAATTTTTGAACTTTATCATGATTGATCTGGACTGGAAAAATCTGCCTTTCGGGTATGTAAAAACAAATTACAACGTGCGTTGCTACTATAGGAACGGGGCTTGGGGCGAAATTGAAACGAGTTCCTCCGAATATTTAGACATACACATGGCAGCTACCGCCTTGCATTATGGACAAGAAGCTTTCGAAGGCTTAAAAGCATACAAGGGTAAAGATGGACAGATCAGACTGTTCAGAGTAGAAGAAAACGCAAAACGTATGGGTCGCACGGCTGCTTATATTCACATGGCAGTGCCCCCTGTGGAACTTTTTGTAAAAGCTGTTAAAACCGTGATCCAATTAAATAAAGAGTTTGTCCCCCCGTTTGAATCCGGAGCCTCGCTGTATGTCAGGCCTCTACTTATAGGTACCGGTCCTCAGGTTGGTGTTAATGCCGCCAATGAATATTTGTTACTTATGTTCGTTACTCCGGTTGGACCTTATTACAAAAAAGGCTTTACTCCTATCGATGCCGTCATTGAACGCGATTCCGACAGAGCAG
>CAYZNC010000016.1:23596-37538 GCA_964478555.1 uncultured Bacteroidales bacterium
CAGCCCCGTTGGGAACCGGCCATATAAAAGTAGGCGGAAATTACGCAGGTAGTCTTAGGGCTCAGGAACGAGCTCATAAATTGGGTTATTCCGTTGCTATTTATTTGGATGCACGCGAAAAAAAATATATTGACGAAGCAGGAACTGCCAATTTCTTCGGAATAAAAAATAATACCTATATCACGCCTGATTCAACCAGTATTTTACCTTCGATCACCAACATGAGTCTGGTTCAATTGGCAGAACACCTCGGTATGAAGGTTGAGCGACGCAAAATTCCGGTTGAAGAATTGTCGACCTTTGAAGAAACAGGTGCCTGCGGAACTGCTGCAGTTATAAGCCCCTTCAATAAAATAGATGATATAGAAAATAAGCAAACATATCAATATTGCGAAGGTTGCATAGCCGGACCAGTAAGCCATAAATTGTACGAGAATTTAACCGGTATCCAGTATGGCAACTTACCTGATCCTTTTGGTTGGGTGAGCTTAGTGGAATAAAAGAATTAAGGGATATGGTGATTATGACATTAAGGAATTAACGAACTTCCTAATATCTTATTTACTTAATCACATTTTCTCGTCCATTCTAACTGATTCATAAAAATTATTTAATACTTTTGCACGAATATCCGTGCCATAATGAAATCAAGGGAATCAAGGAAAATACAACGGCGTCTTAGAAGTTCGTACATTACTTCAATTATTTCCATTTCTCTTGTTTTATTTATGTTGGGATGGATCGGAACGCTGCTTCTTAATACCCACAAATTATCCAATTACGTGAAAGAAAATATTGGTTTTACAATTTTCTTAAAAGAAACTGTTAAAGAAGCCGATATCTTACGTTTGCAAAAGAACCTCGATGCTACCAGATATATTAAATCAACTGAGTATATAACGAAAGAGCAAGCAACCAAAAATTTTCAGCAGGAATTGGGAGAAGATTTTGTAAGCTTTCTGGGATATTCCCCCTTGTTATCTTCTATCGAAGTAAGATTATATGCCGATTATGCTAATCAGGATAGTATTGCCATGATCGAAAAAGAATTGCAGAAATATGAACAGGTAAAAGAAGTCTATTACCAAAAATCATTGGTACACCTTATTAATGAAAACGTGCGTAAAATAAGTTTTACCATCTTGGTGTTTTGCGGTTTGTTGTTTATTATTGCTATTTCACTTATTAATAATACCATTCGCTTGTCGATTTATGCAAAACGGTTCCTTATCAACACAATGCAACTGGTAGGCGCCACAAAATCATTTGTCCGAAGACCTTTTTTACTAAAGAGTGTTTTGCATGGTATATATGGAGCCAGTATAGCAATAAGCTTAACGCTTCCTTCCCTCTATTGGGCTGATAAGCAACTTAAGGATATAGTAACCTTCACGGAAATAAATACCATATTAATTCTTTGTTTCCTGCAACTATTTGTGGGGATTGTTATAAATTTGATATCAACCTGGTTTTCTGTAAATAAATTTTTAAGATTACGAACAGACGATTTATATTATTAAAACATAACGATGAAAAAAGAAAATAGTAAAGCAGATTTTGCATTGGGAAAAGAAAACTTTAAGTTTTTGATTATAGGTGCATTGATCATTATTGTTGGATTTCTTTTAATGATGGGCGGTGGCTCCAACGATCCAAACGTTTTTAATACTGCTGAAATATTTAGTCCTCGCAGAATCATTCTTGCCCCGGTTGTGGTGATGTTTGGCTTCGCTTTCGAAATATGGGCTATTATGAAAAAGCCTAAAGACATTGAAGAATAAACCGTTATTTATCAATGTCGTTTAGTTAAAAGCTTCTTTGCAAAAACGTTTCGACTCCGCTCAACGTTCGTCATTTGCAAGATGCCTACCCTGAGCGGAGTCGAAGGGTATTACTTGAATAAACGACATTACACTATTTTATTAATAAAATCTTCATATAATGAATTATATACAGGCAATAATTCTTGCCATTGTAGAAGGTATTACGGAATTTTTGCCCATTTCAAGTACTGCGCATATGAAATTTACCAATCCAATGATTGGTGTTACGAATTCTCCTTATGTGGATATGTTTGAAGTGGTAATCCAGCTAGCTGCAATTCTTTCTGTAGTTATTATTTACTGGAAAAAATTTGTAGACTTCAAAAGGATAAGTTTTTACATCAAATTAATAGTAGCGGTTATTCCTGCCTTAATTGTTGGCGCCTTATTAAAGAAGCATATTGATAAAGCCATGGATAACCTTTACATTATTGCATCAGTGATGGTTATCGGGGGTATTTTTTTATTATTCATCGACAATCTTTTTAAAACATCCACCATTGATGATGACGAAAAAATAACGTATAAAAAATCGTTTATCATAGGCTGTTTTCAAACGCTATCCATTCTTTTTCCGGGCCTAAGCCGAAGTGCTGCTACTATTATAGGGGGTATGGGACAAAAGCTCACCAGAAGGCTTGCAGCAGAATTTTCATTCTTACTTGCAGTACCAACTATGTTTGCAGCTTCAGTTAAGAGTTTTTATGATCTTTACAAAGCACATCCGGATGTTATCAATAGCGGTAATATGGGAACGTTAGGTGTTGGAAGCTTGGTTTCTTTCATTGTGGCACTGATTGCGGTGAGATTCTTCATCATATATCTGCAAAAGCATGGTTTCAAAGTATTTGGATATTATAGAATAGTGGTGGGAATAATTATGTTAATACTCTTATTTTCGAAAATTAATTTAAACATTTTGTAAATGAACTTTGTTGAAGGTGAGGTTCTTTTGCTAGATAAGCCGTACCAGTGGACATCTTTTGATTTGGTAAAAAAGATCCGTCACATGGTGAAGGTTAAATATAATTTTCGTAAATTGAAAGTAGGTCATGCAGGAACTTTAGATCCGCTGGCTTCAGGATTGTTGATTATTTGTACCGGCAAAGCTACCAAACAAATTAATACCTTCCAGGATCAGGAAAAAGAATATGTAGCAGGCGTACTATTGGGTAAAACTACCCCGTCGTTTGACCTTGAAACCAAGTATGACAATGAATATCCCACAGCACATATTACCCGGGAAATGATAGAGGAAACGCTGAAATCGTTTCTGGGTGAATCAGACCAGATACCACCGGTTTTTTCGGCTAAATTTTTCGAAGGCAAACGTGCATATGAATTTGCCAGGAAAGGAGAAGAGATAGCATTGAAGCCATGCAGAATATCGATCAGCGAAATAACGCTATTGGAGTTCGATATGCCCCGAATAATTATTCAGGTAAAGTGTAGCAAAGGAACTTATATCAGAGCCTTGATTCGCGATATTGGCCAACACCTTAAAAGTGGAGGGTGCATGGAATCATTGCGCAGAACTGCTATAGGGCCCTATACAATAAATAATGCATTGTCTATCGAAGAATTTGAAAATAAATTAGCACTTTTGTAACCATTTTTTTAGAGACGCTGTAAACCGTAACACAAATTATATAAATAACTATGAAGTTATCGCAATACAAGTTTAATCTACCCCAGGATCTGATTGCAAAATATCCTGCCGAAAATCGTGATGAGTCTCGCTTGATGATACTAAGAAAAGACACGGGGAAGATTGAACATAAAATCTTTAAGGAAATCATTGATTACTTTGAAGAAGGAGATGTAATGGTATTCAATAATACGAAAGTATTTCCTGCCCGCTTGTACGGAAACAAAGAAAAGACCGGGGCGGAAATAGAGGTGTTTCTGTTGCGAGAGCTTAACCGGGAACAACGTCTTTGGGATGTATTAGTTGATCCGGCCCGTAAAATCAGAATCGGGAATAAGTTGTATTTTGGTGAAAACGACATATTGGTAGCTGAAGTTATCGATAACACAACATCGAGAGGACGTACTTTGCGTTTCCTTTACGATGGCGACTATGACGAATTCAAAGCAACACTCTATCGTCTGGGCGAAACTCCGTTACCTAAATTTATTAAACGTGATGTTGTGCCTGAGGACCGCGAACGCTATCAAACAGTGTTTGCCAAACACGAAGGAGCAGTTGCTGCTCCCACTGCCGGCTTACATTATAGCCGCGAATTACTGAAAAGACTAGAAATAAAAGGAATTCACTTTGCAGAAATAACGCTCCATGTTGGGTTGGGTAACTTTCGGACAGTTGATGTTGAGGATCTTACCAAACACAAAATGGATTCTGAACGAATTATTATAGACGAAACAGCTGTAGAAATAATCAACGAAGGGTTGGAACGTCGTTCGAATATTTGCGCAGTGGGCACCACAGTGTTACGAACACTGGAAAGCTCTGTATCTACAACAAAAAGACTTAAATCGTTCGATGGATGGACAAATAAATTCATTTTTCCTCCCTACGAATTTAGTATACCAAACCGCATGATATCAAACTTTCATTTGCCTCTTTCCACCTTGTTGATGATGGTTTCGGCTTTTGCCGGATATGATGTTCTGTTTGAAGCTTATAAGGTTGCCATAAAAGAAAAGTACCGGTTTGGTACCTATGGCGATGCTATGTTAATTCTGTAACATACAATGCCAAATCATGTCAGGTTTGGCATTATTTATGTTTAAGTCTTTCCTGGATTAAGTTCATAAAGTAAAAGTTTATAAACGCTTTCGCTCTTTATAAACTTTTTACTTAAAGAACTTTCAAATTGCTCAAAACTCTCAAAGCTTGAGTTATGTATTGAATATCATTCAATGCTTAACTTTTATTAAAACTAAACTCACGATAGTTCATAAAAGGCTATTACTTATGAACTACCAAACTACTTAATGCTATGATTGACATTAAAAAAGTACATCCGGGCCTGACCTATTTAAGCAACTTATCAACTTTGTTAAATAATGGAATTATAAATCTGGCAAGTGAAAGCCAGGTATTTGCCCCACATAAAAACCTAATCAAGACTGCAACAAGCGCATTACGGAATCATTATAATCGATGCAACAACCTGAACGGGTATTTGCCCCTTCGTGAAAAAATATCGCAACACGTTCAAAACGAATATTCGCATATCTATCATCCTGATAAAGAAATCACCATAACCGCTGGTACTTCTCAAGCTATAGCTACCGCTATTGACGCATTTGTGCATGATGGAGATGAAATTATTTTGTTCGAGCCCGCTTTTTATTCTTATAGCTTGATGATAACTGCCAATGGCGGACGCCCGGTTTATATTCCCATGAAACAGCCCGATTTCCATATCGACTGGGATGAGGTTCAGAAACAAATCACAAGCCGGACCAAAATGATGATTATCAATACCCCGCATTTTCCGACAGGTGCTGCCTTTTCTGCCGAAGACATGGAAAAATTAACCAAAATATTAGCTGGATCTAAAATTATAATTCTGAGTGACGAATCATTTGCGCAAATTGTTTTTGAAGGATATGAACATCAGAGCATTGCACGATTTCCAAAATTAGCAGGCCGTTCTATCATTGTATCCTCATTTGGCAAAGCATTACATGTAGACGGCTGGGAAATTGGGTATTGCCTTGCTCCTGCCAAAATTTCCGAAGAATTAAGAAAATTCCAGCATCCTCAGATTTTATCTGTTAACGCACCTTTGCAAGTAGCCCTGGCAGAATTTTTAGCAGAGCCTGCTGATTACTCTGAAGTAGCTAAACAATTCGAGGCAAAACGAGATATTCTTGTAAATGGTTTAAAACATTCTAACTTTGTTGCTTGTCCATCAAAAGGAACTTATTTTTTGATACTCAATTACAGTTCGGTTTCTGATGCCAGAGACCTGGATTTTTGTAAGAATTTATTTGATAACCAAAAAATTGCCGCAATGCCGCTGTCTTATTTTTATCATGATCTGATCGATCAAAAAAATATACGTATGTGTTTCGCTCAGTCGGATGAAACTTTATTTAAGGCAGTAGACATTCTAAAGCAGTTATAACTACTTTCAGATCTGATGCAATTAATTAATTCGATCGTTAGCTGGCTTAATATAAAGCGATTACACCAAATTGAGCTTTTTAAACACTACCCGTTTAATGTTCAGGTGGAAACTTTCTTTAAATTAATTCAAAAAGCAAAAGAAACAGAATGGGGCAAACAATATCACTACGATAAATTCGAATCTATCGAAGATTTTCAAAAATATGTACCACTGCAAACATATGATGATATTAAGTTACAAATCACCCGCTTACGAGAAGGAGAACAAAACATATTATGGCCGGGTGAAATTAAATGGTTTGCCAAATCGTCCGGTACCACCAGCGATAAAAGCAAATTTATACCAGTAAGCAAGGAATCTCTTGAGGACTGTCATTTTCGTGGCGGTAAAGATATCATGGCCTTGTATGCGAATCTTCATCCAACCACCAAAGTATTTAACGGTAAGGGATTAACGCTCGGTGGGAGTCATCGCATTAATAATTTTAGTAATCAGTCTTATTATGGCGATCTTTCGGCTATTTTAATTGAGAATCTCCCATGGTGGGTAGATATCATTCGGACACCAAAAACTGAAATAGCCCTGCTGGACAAATGGGAAGAAAAACTGGAAAAAATTACGAAAAGTACTATTAAGGAAAACGTAACACACATTGCAGGTGTTCCCTCCTGGAATTTAGTGCTTATCAAGCATATATTAAATCAAACAGGTAAAGAGAACCTGCTGGATGTTTGGCCTAACCTGGAACTTTTTTCACATGGTGGCGTGAGCTTCGCTCCTTACCGCGAGCAATTCAGGAACATCATTCCTTCCGATAAAATGAACTATATGGAGGCATACAACGCCTCCGAAGGTTTTTTTGCAATCCAGGACGATCCCTTGCACGACGATATGCTTTTAATGCTCGACTATGGCATCTTCTATGAATTTATTCCCATGGACGAGTTTCATAAGGATTCGCCGGAAGCGATAACCATTGAGAAAGTAGTACCAGGTAAAAATTACGCAATAGTAATATCTACTAATTCAGGTCTCTGGCGATATATCATTGGCGATACGGTTATCTTTACATCAGTTTTTCCGCATAAAATCAAAATATCAGGCCGTACCCGACACTATATTAATGCCTTTGGTGAGGAAGTAATTATCGACAATGCTGAGAAGGCTATGCAAATTGCCTGCGAGAAGACCCATTCGTCGATTCACGAATATACGGCCGGTCCAATTTTTATGAATAACAATAATAATGGAGCACATGAATGGCTTATCGAATTCGAACAAGAGCCTGAGGACCTGGAATATTTTGCTACCTTACTCGATCATGCCCTGTGTTCTCTTAATTCAGACTATGAAGCCAAACGTTATCATAACATTACGCTACGTTTGCCTGTTATACGCAAAATAAAGCCAGGCGTATTTTTTACCTGGATGAAAGAAAGGGGAAAACTCGGAGGACAAAACAAGGTACCACGACTTTCCAATAATCGCCAATATATCGACGAAATTATAGCTATTCATGAAAGGACGAAGTAAAAATCGTAATAGATAAAGCATTACTTCTGTTTCCTGCAACCATATACATGTTCAATAAGTTCTTGCAAATAATGAAGGTATGACATAATTTTTATGGTTATTAAGGTTAATTATTTTTATCTTTAACAATAAATATAACTTTATTATATGCACATTGGAATAGCAGGAAACATAGGATCAGGGAAAACAACGCTTACCAGTTTATTAGCAAAACATTACCACTGGAGTCCCCATTTTGAAGACGTTGATGATAACCCGTTTCTTCACGACTTTTACGACGACATGCAACGGTGGTCATTCAATCTGCAGATTTACTTCTTAAACACCCGGTTTAATCAAATTTTAAAGATCCGGCAGTCGGGAAAAACGGTTATTCAGGATCGTACCATATATGAGGATGCTTATATCTTCGCACCCAATCTTCATTCCATGGGCCTAATGTCGACCCGCGATTATGACACTTATCTTTCATTATTCGAACTTCTTTCATCACTTATTCAGCCTCCCGATCTTATCATTTACCTCAGAGCATCCATACCCACCTTGGTTAACCAAATACAAAAGCGTGGACGCAAGTACGAAAATACGATCAGGCTCGATTACCTTCGGCGACTAAACGAACGATACGAAGCTTGGATTTCAACCTACAAACAGGGAAAAATTTTGATCGTTGATGTAGATTCCACCAACTTCTCAGAAAACCCGGAAGACTTAAGAAATGTGATCAATAAAATCGATGCGGATTTGCATGGATTGTTTTGATAAAATCTTCGAAAGCCTAATCCAAAAAATCTATTGATTATTAATAGGTCACCGCTATGCGGTTTATGTCAATCATTGTAACATTCTACAAAGAGGTCGCCGTTATACGGCTCGTTTCTAAGATCTTACACAATGAAATTGAAAGCTGTGTGTCTTAACCGCTGCTATCTCTCCCCTATAGAAATTTATTAGGCGATATAGAGCCAGCCGCATTAACGGCGACCTATTTAATAGCTTTTAAAGCAAAAGACCTCAAAGGTTTTCAAAACCTTTGAGGTCTGGCTGTATTTGTACGGGTTGTTCTTTGAACGGTGAACCCTAAAACTTTCAAACTTTTTTAATCTACCTCAATCTTTTTAACCCCCATTTTGATCCCGTCCCATACGCCATCGTTGATTTTGGCGCCCATGACTTCAATTACTTTTCCGGCAAGCAATGCGCCTACATGGCCACATTTATCGAGCGACAAACCCTTTACCATACCATAAAGAAATCCGGCGGCAAACAAATCTCCTGCACCTGTTGTATCGATTACACTGGCAGGAATAGCTCCAACCCTGTAAATATCACTTCCTTGTTTGATCAGCGATCCGTTCTTACCAATTTTTACCACAGCAACATTACACATAGAAGCTATCTCTTCCAAGGCCTTTTCGGGAGCTTGCCCTGTAAATGCCTTAGCTTCGTCTTCATTGGCAAAAACAACATCGATATATTTACAAACCATATCTTTTAAAAAATCGAGGTTGGCTTCTACCACATTGAAACTGGCCAAATCGAGAGAAACGGTCATGTTTCTTGCTTTGGCCATCTTAAGTGCAGTTTCAACCAATGCTTTATTTAAAACAAGATAACCTTCGATGTGAAAATACTGATACCAGGTAAAATAATCAAGGTTCAAATCTTCAGTATTCAGCTCAACCGCTGCACCCAAAAAAGTTCCGAAAGTACGTTCAGAATCGGGTGTAATCAGCGTAGTAGCTACACCTGTTTCTGTTTTGCTCCTATTCAAAAAGGGTTTGATATGGTTATCCTGTAAATCCTTCATAAAGAAATTACCCAATCCATCGTCTCCTACCTTTCCAATATAGGCTGTATCTATTCCCAAAGCCGCAAGACCATGAATGGTATTTGCAGATGAACCTCCGGAGGCTTGTACTTTATTTAAATGCTCTGTCTTTGAAAAAACCAGATTTACAAAATCTTTGTCGACAAGCTGCATGCTACCTTTCTGAAGATTTAACTCACGAAGTAAATTTTCGTTTTCCAATCTTATGAGCATGTCTACCAACGCATTTCCAATACCTAAAACTTTATTCATGCTTGCAAATATGTCAAATTTAATTAAAGGAACAAATCTAAATTAATTATTGGTGATTGTAAAAATTCGCTAAAAATTAAACCATTTTTTTGGGATCAACCCACTGAGTGAATTGATCGTCAGTTAAAAGGCCTAATTCTATTGCGGTTTCACGCAGGGTTTTATTTTCTTTGTGGGCTTTTTTGGCAATTTTGGCAGCATTTTCATATCCAATATGTGGATTGAGCGCAGTTACAAGCATCAAAGAGTTTTCCACATGTTGATTAATCATATCGTAATTTGGTTCAATACCTACTGCACAGTTATCATTAAAAGACACACAAGCATCGCCTATAAGCCGGGCCGATTGTAACACATTAGCAGCAATTAAAGGTTTAAAAACATTAAGTTCGAAATGACCAGTAGCTCCTCCAATGGAAGCAGCCACATCATTTCCCATTACCTGCGCACAAACCATCGTCAAAGCTTCGGGCTGTGTAGGATTTACTTTACCAGGCATAATGGACGAACCCGGTTCATTGTCAGGAATGATTATTTCGCCAATACCGCAACGTGGGCCTGAACTAAGCATTCTCACGTCATTTGCAATCTTCATCAATGATACAGCGCTACGTTTAAGTGAACCACTAAGTTCTATCATTGCATCATGAGCAGCCAGCGCTTCAAATTTATTGGGAGCGGTTACGAACGGTAACCCGGTAAACTCAGCAATCTTTTTGGCAACTAATTCGGAATAACCTTTTGGCGTATTGAGCCCTGTTCCCACAGCCGTTCCACCGAGCGCAAGTTCGCGAACCATTTCCAGTGCATTTTTTATGGCCCGCATAGAATTATCGATTTGTTGCACATAGCCCGAAAATTCCTGTCCCAGCGTTAGCGGAGTTGCATCCATAAAGTGGGTTCGACCGGTTTTCACAACATCTTTAAAGGCTTCTGATTTTTTGGAAAGGGTAGCGCTGAGTTTTTGCATTCCTGCAAGCGTAACTTCCGAAGCCATTTTATAAGCTTCAATATGCATAGCGGTCGGAAACGTATCATTGGAGGATTGCGATTTGTTCACATCATCATTGGGATGTAGTACTTTTTTCTCATCCGTAAGTTTTCCGCCTTGTAAAACATGTGCACGATAAGCAATAACCTCATTGGCATTCATATTACTCTGCGTTCCTGAGCCTGTTTGCCATATTACCAAAGGAAACTGGTCATCGAGTTTGCCTTCCAGAATTTCCTCGCAAACTCTCGATATCAGATCGCGTTTTTCGGCGGCTAGCACTCCCAGTTCAAAATTGGTATGTGCTGCAGCTTTTTTAAGGTATGCAAAAGCATAAATAATTTCTTTGGGCATACTGGCTTCCGGTCCAATTTTAAAGTTATTCCTGGAACGTTCGGTTTGCGCTCCCCAATATTTATCTGCGGGAACCTTTACTTCCCCCATGGTGTCGTGTTCAATGCGGTATTCCATGTTCTATCGTTAATATTGTTAGACAATTGTTTTTGTTATGCTGGTTGCGTTTTCCGTGTTACGAGTTATTCAATATTTAATTAACTCGAAACTTTTGACCCGCAACTTCGTTTTATTATTCTTTTCCTGCAAACTCCATCAGGTATGCTTTTATAAAGCTGTCGATATCGCCATCGAGAACTCCCTGCGTATCGGAAGTTTCGAAGTCGGTACGAACGTCCTTTACCAGTTTATATGGATGAAGTACGTAATTGCGGATTTGGGATCCCCATTCGATTTTCTTCTTATTACCTTCTATTTCCGCTTGTCTTTCCCTGCGTTTTTGAAGTTCCATCTCATACAGTATTGACTTAAGAAGACGCATGGCATTTTCCTTATTTTTCAACTGTGAGCGGTCTTCCTGATTTTCCACTACGATTCCGGTTGGTAAATGTCGCAACCGCACCGCTGTTTCTACTTTGTTTACATTTTGGCCACCTGCCCCACTGGAACGATAAGTTTCAAATGTGATATCGGCTGGGCTTATCTCAATTTTTATGGTATCGTCAATGGCAGGTGAAACATATACCGAAGCAAAACTTGTTTGGCGTTTACCCTGAGCATTAAAAGGAGAAATGCGTACCAGACGATGCACGCCACTTTCGCATTTCAGGAAACCGTAAGCGTATTTGCCTTCAAATTCTATGGTTACGGATTTAACCCCCGCTTCATCGCCCTTCAGAATGTCAACAATACGTACATTATAATTGTTCCGCTCTCCGTATCGCATGTACATCCGCATGAGCATTTCAGACCAATCCTGGCTTTCAGTACCACCGGCGCCTGAATTTATTTTGAGAAATGCCCCCAACTCATCTTCTTTGTCACGAAGCATATTTTTAAACTCAAGACTTTCGACTGATTCAATGCAGATTTTGTATTGTTTATCTATATCCGCTTCAGTGGCTTCACCTTCAGCATAAAAATCCAACAAAACTTTCAAATCATCAATGTTGCTGGTTACCTTTTGATATGAATTGGTCCACTCCTTGAGCGACGATAGAAACTTTAACTGTTTCTCAGCTTCTTTTGGATCATCCCAGAAATTGGGAGCTTCCGTTTTTTGCTGTTCTTCATCTATGCGGATTAATCTCTGTTCAACGTCAAAGATGCCTCCTGAGCGCTTGCTCGCGCTCTACCAACGCCTTAAACTGTTCGGTAGTAATCATTATGTTTACCTTTTAAAAAAGTATGCAAAGTTAAAAAAAAATGCAATCGACCGTTTAATTCTTAAACCCTTCTGTGAAAATTATTTCACCGGAACCGCAGTGTTCTCCATTAATAAAAACCTCCCTTCAGTCTAATATTCGCTTCTTCCTCCGGTAATGTGACTTCCAAATTGCATACTGATAACCTTGCCTCTTAGCCAATTAAATTTTTTTACAATTTTTTTTGATCTTAAAAAAAACATTGTATATTTGTACTATATAACTATTACATTATATCAATAAGGCAATGATAAATTTTATATTAGACCCTAGTGGCGGAGCGCCTTTCTACAGGCAAATTATCGATCAGATTAAATTTGGAATTGCTTCTGGTAAATTAAAAACCGGGGAGCAGCTTCCAACGGTAAGGTCATTGGCAGTGATACTTAAGGTTAACCTGAATACCATCGCCAAAGCTTACAAAGAACTCGAAATTCTGGGTATTCTTGATACCCAACAAGGATCTGGCACTTTTATCAATGCAAATGGGATTGTCCTTACCGATGAAGAAAAACAAAAAAAAATTCAGGACATCTGTAAGGAGTTTCTGACTGTTGCCTATACCTACGGATTTTCCAAAGAAGAAGTGATCAATGAATTACAAACTAATAATTTTAATAACAAATAATTATGAAAACAAAAAATCTTTTTAACCCGATTTCGACAACTGCATTCATCGCCATTTCTGCGGTATTAGCGGCTATGCTCTATGTAAATTTTCTTGAAATTAAACTCTTTGCAGGGTTAATAGTGCTAACCATTCTCATTACAGGTTCGATAAAAATTGCAGATCAATGGGAAAAAGCAGTGCTGTTGCGGATGGGTAAATACGTTGGATTAAAAGGGCCGGGCATATTTTTTATTGTGCCTGTTTTAGATAAAGTAATTGATTATATCGATCAAAGGGTTAGGGTGACGGATTTTAAGGCTGATCAAACATTAACAAAGGACACAGTGCCAGTGAATGTAGTTGCTGCTTTGTATTGGACAGTTTGGGACGTTGAAAAAACAGCGCTCGAGGTGCAGGATTACCAGACAGCCGTTCAATACATAGCTCAAACAGGTTTACGTGATATCATTGGGAAACATGAATTGGCCGATTTATTACAGGACAGGGTTAAAATTGCAGAAGACCTCCAAAAATTGCTGGATGAAAATACAAACCCTTGGGGAATTACTTGTCAAACTGTTGGTATAAAAGATATTACCATTCCACAGGGGTTGTCTGACGCAATGAGTAAACAAGCACAAGCTGAAAGAGAACGCAAAGCCAGGGTTATCTTGGGAACAGCCGAAACAGAAATTGCCGAAAAATTTGCCAAAGCCAGCGAACAATACTTAAATAATCCTGTAGCATTGCAGCTAAGGGCCATGAACCTTATAGGCGAAGGATTAAAAGAAAAAGGTTCGATGATAATTGTACCTAGTTCGGCACTCGATGCTATGAACCTCGGTGGGATAAGTGGCCTTGCTTCGCTTTCTCAATTAAATAAAACGGAACAAAAGTCGCCACAATAATCTCCAGATGATGAAAAGAATTATTCAGCTACCACTTTACGTATCCAATAAATTAACCTAAATGCGATTGTAGAAAAAATGTCCCATGTGGGTATTCTATTAAAAATAAAACATCCGCAATTAAGCAATGAAGGGGCCTTGAAGGCCTCTTTTTTAGGTGGGAAAAGCTTAGT
>CAYZNC010000017.1:0-37020 GCA_964478555.1 uncultured Bacteroidales bacterium
AGTCACCCATTTCACCTTCAATTTCAGCTTTAGGCGTAAGCGCCGCAACTGAATCTATTACAATAATGTCGATGGCTCCTGAACGAATCAGCGCATCTGTGATCTCCAATGCTTGTTCTCCATTATCGGGTTGTGAAATGTATAGATTTTCAACATCGATACCTAGTTTTTCAGCGTATGATCTGTCAAAGGCGTGTTCTGCATCGATATAAGCTGCAATGCCACCTGCTTTCTGAGCTTCTGCTATGGCATGAATAGCTAATGTGGTTTTACCTGAAGATTCGGGTCCGAATATTTCGATTACCCTGCCTCGGGGATAACCACCTATGCCTAATGCAACGTCGAGCGCTATGGAACCGGAAGGTATTGAAGGAATCTGGACAACCGCTCTGTCGCCCATTTTTAGGATCGTACCTTTACCGTAATCTTTGTCAATTTTGTCGAGGGTAAGCTGGAGGGCTTTTATTTTCTCTTTATTGATTTCTTTGCGAGTATCTTTTTGGTCTTTAACTTCTTTGGTCGGCTTGTCCATAAATTTTAAACTTAGTTTTTGTCAAAGTTAAAAATTTGACCGTTCGCTTTTTTTAAAATCAAACGATTGTTGAAAACTTTATTTAAAGGATGAATTTGCTTTTCCTTTTTACTCATTTACAATTTTTTGAACATTGGTAAATTTCGTCTAAATTTGATTTTAATATGACTTTTGCCAGACAATGAATAAAATGTGATGATGACTTCACATCGTCAACTAATGTTTTCTTCTAAAAGCGGTTTCGACTCCGCTCAACCACCGTCTCTACTCAATAACTGGGTTTCGTTCAATTATCGGAGCCATTAGTACTTGGTAACTCACCGTTCCTTGAGCGGAGTCGAAAGGAGTGCTATTTGATTCTACTCCTATGGAATTTTGCTATTTAGTTATCAAAAACCATCTTCGATTTCCAGCTTTTAAACATCTCGATATCAATAGGTTTAAGTTTTATCAAAATATTTCTGAATCAGCTTTTTAGCTGCAACAAATGGGGACAATTGATTATCCAATACTTTTTGTTCAAAAATAGCCAGTTGATTTTCGATATCCGGATGATGATAAAAATGTCCGGTCAAAGTCGCATTAATCGTTTCGTACATCCAATATTTTGCTTGCTCAAGCCGGTTCTGAGAAAAGTATTGATTCTGGTGTGTTATGGTCTGATAATCACAAATGGTTTGCCAAATCTCTTTGATACCAAAGTCTGTAACAGCTGAGCAGAGCAATATTTGGGGCGACCATCCGGAAACTGATCTGGGAAACAGATGCAAAGCATTTTGATACTGAGCCGCAGCTATTCTTGCTTTATCAAGATTATTACCGTCACTTTTGGTAATGGCTATGGCATCGGCCATTTCCATAATACCACGTTTAATCCCCTGCAATTCATCGCCTGCACCCGCCAGCATGAGCAAAAGAAAAAAATCAACCATGGAATGAACGGCAATTTCAGACTGTCCTACTCCCACTGTTTCAATAAATATGGTGTCGTACCCGGCTGCTTCACACAAAATAATGGTTTCACGCGTTTTTCTTGCTACGCCACCTAATGAACCTGCTGAAGGTGAAGGTCGAATAAACGCCATCGTATTAGTCGATAGTTGTTCCATGCGGGTTTTGTCGCCCAAAATGCTTCCTTTGGAACGTTCGCTGGAGGGATCGATAGCCAATACGGCAAGTTTTTTACCTTGCGCTATGAGGTGCATTCCCAATGCTTCAATAAAAGTGCTTTTCCCCACCCCGGGAACTCCTGTTATCCCAATTCTTATAGATTTACCGGAAAAAGGCAGACATTTTTCTATGATTTCCTGAGCCACTTTGGCATGCGACGGTAATGCGCTTTCTACCATAGTAATAGACTGACTAAGAATCGTGAGGTTGCCTCCTAATATACCGTCGACATACTCATCTACCGTGAGCTTCTTTTTATTTTTTTTGATAAAACGGAGTACAGAATCTTCACTAACGGAAGGAGGTTGTTCAACCCCTTCGTTAACGGATAATGCACTTTTGAATTTCCGGTGATCCATTATTATTTTCCCTTAGATATCGCGTCTTCGATCAGATCGGTAAGTAATTCCGTCATAGTAAGACCCGCAGTTTTAATCATTCTGGGTACGATGCTGTTTTCTGTCATTCCAGGTACCGTATTTACTTCAAGAAAATATAGTTTCCCTTCCACAATAATGTAATCGATGCGCACCACACCTTTGCAAAAAAGTTTATCGTAAATAAGCGAAGATATTTTTTCACATTCGAGCTTTATTTTTTCAGGAATACGTGCCGGCAGAATTTCGTCAGCCATACCATCCGTATATTTAGCCTCGTAATCGAAAAATTCTTTTTTGCTCACAATTTCTGCAATAGGAAAAACAAGAGAACGGTTCCGGGTTTTCATTACGCCACAAGTAATTTCCGTGCCTTTTAAAAATCCTTCCACAATAATTTCACAATCTTCTTCCAAAGCTTTATGCATAGCAGGTAATATCTCCTCTTTACTTGCCACTTTTGATATGCCACAACTCGATCCGCCGTTGTTGGGCTTAACAAAACAAGGTAATCCCAAATTATTGACTATCTCATCTACATTGATAGTATCATGCTTATGAAATAACATTCCCTTGGCAGTATTAATTCCGTAAGGTTGAAGATAATGTTTACAGGCGTATTTATTGAATGTAAGAGCCGACGACATAACACCGCAAGTAGTATAAGGCACCTTCATCATTTCAAAGTATGATTGCAGGCGTCCGTCCTCACCTGGTGTTCCGTGAATTGCAATGAGGGCACAGTCAAATTTTATGGTTTCCCCGTTTTGCGTAAGGTGAAAGTCGTTCTTGTCCACCAGTTCAGCTGATCCATTACTGCCATGTTTCCAGTTTAGCCCTTTCATATGTATCAGGTAAGGGTTATATTGAGTTCTGTCAATCTGTTTTAACAGCTGTGCACCACTTTTTAGGGAGACTTCATATTCACCTGAATCTCCACCCGCAATAATTGCAATGTTTTTTTTCATTTATTTTAATATAAAAAATTGTTCGAATTAGCTACATTCAATCGATTTTAAGCTCACTTTACCCCTAAATCCCCTAAAGGGGACTTTCTTACAATCAAATAGTTGCTTAATCACTCCAGGGATTAGGGTCTCATTTTTTTACAAATTTACAATTTATCCGGAATTATTCCTCTTTGACACGGTTAGCAATATAATTTCTCCACCGGTCAATTACCTGTTGCATATCGTCGGGTATTTCGGAGTCGAATTCCATCCATTGATTGGTTGTTGGATGCTTAAATGCAAGTGATTTTGCATGAAGCGCCTGACGAGGCAATATTTTAAAGCAGTTTTGTACAAACTGTTTGTATTTTGTAAAGGTGGTCCCCTTTAGTATCTCATTACCGCCATACAGTTCGTCATTAAAAAGAGGATGACCGATATGTTTGAAATGTACACGAATTTGGTGCGTCCTCCCTGTTTCCAGTTTACATTCCACCATATTGATGTACCCCAGCCGCTCAATCACTTTGTAATGGGTTACGGCATGTTTACCGTCCGAACCATCTTCAAAAACATACATTTGTTTTCTATTGCGGGGGTTACGCCCGATATTTCCAGTTATAGTGCCCTCATCAGTTTTCATATCTCCCCATGCGAGGGCAATATATTTCCGATCGATGGTTCGCTTAAAAAATTGACTGGCAAGTTTGTTTAGTGCAAGTTCATTTTTTGCCATTACCAGTATGCCTGAAGTGTCCTTATCAATGCGATGCACCAACCCCGGCCGCAATTCTCCGGAAGCAAATATGGGATTATCTTTCAAATGAAAAGCTACAGCATTCACTAACGTACCCGTATAATTTCCATAGCCCGGATGTACAACCATGCCAGGCTTCTTATTAATGATCAGTAAATCATCGTCCTCGTAAACAATATTGATTGGGATATCCTGCGGAATAAGTTCAATTTCGCGGGGAGGATGAGGCAAAACCACGGTTAACAAATCGGAGGGTTTAACCTTGTAATTTGATTTTACAGGTTTACCGTTGATGAGAATATTACCAGCTTCGGCAGCAGCCTGAATTTTGGTGCGGGAAGCATTTTCGATACGGTTTGTAAGGAATTTATCTATTCGCAGTGGTGCCTGCCCCTTGTCAATGATAAACCGGAAGTGCTCAAATAACTCAGCTTGTTCTTCCTGCAGGTCGTCACCAACATCATTAGGCAGATTATTATCATTGGCCATATTAACGTTGGATCAATAATTTAACCGGTTGTACGTTGATGTTTTTACCAGCTAATTTAACGATGTAAAGCCCGCCAAACAAACCGCTCACATCAAGCGTATTGCCTCTGAGTATGGTTTGCATTACTTGTTTGCCGGTTATATCATAAATTGAAACGGTAATAGCATCGTTGGAATCGTGCCCAGTATCGATAGTTACGTAGCTTTGGGCAGGATTTGGGTAAATTCTAAATTTATCGGCGGCAGGAGTAGCAGGTACCTCCGGATTGCTGGTAGCAAAGGATTTGGTGCGAAAGATTGGACGTACCATCAGCGAACCTTTAAAGGCCGTATTTACCCAGTTACCATTAATGTTGATAAAATGTTTGGTCTGGTTATTATTGTTAAGGTCGAAACCTACATTCAAAAAATTGTTGTTAACCTGTATCCAGCCCACATAAAACTTACCGGAAACTATAATGCCGGAGTCGAGTTTGTAAGGATAAAACTGGTTAAGTAAAGTGGGTTTATAGTTATCGTCGCTTTTGGAATAAAGTAGTGAACCGGGTTTTCCGCTTCTATCGGACCACACCGCAAGTCTAAAGTAATAATCATCCGTGGTTGTAATATTGCCAGCTGTAGGATTAAAATAAATACTAATGGCCGTGAGTGTATCCGGTTGGTAAGCATTAAATTGGTAAGCTACCATGGCATCCTGTGTCCCCTGCCCCAAAAGTCCATAACCAGCTTCACTGGAACCGTCATCCAAGGCAAAATAGTTGTTAAAAACCTGCAGAAAACGAACAGTGTCATTGCTTTGCCATACTTTATAAACAGGATCTGAGTAACTGAGAAAGCCCTTTACTTCGAACAATGCTGAATCTGAGGAATTAGTGATAAACGGATTGGTTAAATCAGTTTGAAAGGTAAAGGGAATATGCGGAGCTAATTTCTCTTCAAAATGTGGGATATCTTCCACATTGGTTCCATATAAATCTCTTATACTAAAGCTTTTGTCAATAGAACGCGGATTTTCATCATTATTCTGTATAGTTAAACTGATTTGTGGCTTTATTTCATTTTTGAAACCAATTACAAATTGCTGCCATGGCATGGCCTGGTACGTTTGCAATAATGAGGTCATGGGCCGGATGCAGGCAACATCTACGATCACTGTATCGTTTATACTTCTGCTGGTATCGAGGCGTACGTAATCGATATGCCACTGGTCTACATTACCATGTTTTCCAAGTGCATCGGGATTGGCACTAATTGAAGCCAGATTTCTAAAACGGAAACGGAATCCCTTTTGTTGGAATTCGGGCATAACCTGAACAAGTTGCTTTTTAAACGGATATACTGAATCTCCGGGAACCGCCCACATTTTCCTCCATGCGATAGAGTCCACAAGCGAAGGATTATAGAATTCCAAAATAAGCGAATCGCCGGTTTCGGGAGCATCGCCAATCCCTTGTGGCTGGTATGCAAAACTCAGAAAAATACTATCTTGCTGCCGCGAGTTCCATAAAAAATTTATTCTATTGCTGGTTAGATGGTCGGCATCAAAAGGCGTTGATGTTGCCCTGCTATATATGAGACCGGTTTCGTCGATGGCATCGAGCGTTGCTACTCCAACCGACAAGGGGTTAAGCGCCAGGGTTGAGTTAATATAAGCATCTTTGTCGGCCCATAAATTAGGATCGGGGTAAACAGTGGTTGATGAGAAATCGTCGAGGAAAGGAAGTTTATTGTAAACAAAAACCAGCGAATCGTTGGCAGTACGATTTTTATCCAATCTCACATTGTCGATATGCCAAAGGCCCACTTTGGTTAAATTCACGGTGTCGGCTTTACCAAATATTGCTTTGTTTCGAAAGCGGAAACGGAAGCCGTTTTTAAGGAAAGCGGTGTCATTAACCGGTAATATAACTTCCTTGAAAGGTTGTAAGGCAATGCTGGGGGCTGTCCAAACTTTTTCCCATCCCGCAGAATCAGGCTTTCCGGCATTGTAAAATTCGAGCATCAAAGAATCCCCTGGAAGAAGTGTATTACCGCCACCCTGTGGCTGATAAAAGAAACTGAGATAAATTTTACTACCCAGAGGATATGCAAGATAGATTGGGTTTGAAGTAAGTGTATCCCCAAAAACCTTAACCTTAACCTTAACCGTATCATACCGAACTCTATTTTGGTTAAGTCCGTCGAACGTTGCAACACCTTTTGTAGGTGGATTGATTGCATATGTTGAATTGACCAGTACGTTTTGGTTGGACCAAAGCGCTGGATCGGGGTAAGTGTTATAAGTTGAAAAATCGTCGGCAAAAGGAATATTTAAATTACCACCACCAACTCTTGTTGAACCCAGCCCAAAATTATTATTTGTAATTGTTTTTGATTTCAATACCGGTTTTGTGGTTGTGGCTGGTGCGTTGTTTCTCTTGAGTAATTCCGGGTTTACGGAAAGTCCCTGCAATATTTCCTGTGCCTGAAGGTTTATGCCAGGTTTGATACATAAAAGAACTAACACCAGGGCTATTTTAAAAAAGCCGGTTATTCTTTTTTCTGAAGAACGGGTTCCTTGTGGCATCGTAAACATATACTGATAAACGGACTTTTTAGAAAATTATTATCTCGATGTGGAATCAGGTTTTACTTTTGATTCATTAACGGTTAGCCAAACATTAATTGAAGCACCGGTTGCAAGGGTTGAACCATACTCGGGTTTCTGTTTCCAGATGACTGCTTTCATGGAATCGAGGCTATTTTCTATCGAATTATCATAAATTACAGCACCAAAATTGAGATATTTACTAGAAAGAACCTCTTGCGCCTGATCGCGGGTTAACCCTTTAAGACTAGGCACATCGGTATTTACATCACCGGTGCCTATTCCCAGCACAAGGTCGATGGCTGAACCTTTAATTACTTTCTTTCCGGGGGCAACATCATGATTATGGTATAACTGCCGGAGCACGTAATCCTTGGCAAAATAAGGTATATAGTGTTTAAAGCCGACACGTAACCCGTTCGTTTGAAGTATTGCTTCCGCCTGACGGAGCGATACATCCACAACATTCGGCATTTCTATTTTGGCAGGGTTGATGGCATTAATGGTTAGAAATATGGTACGGTTAACTTTAACTTTGGTATCCGACGACGGGTTTTGGGCTATTACGGTACCAGGTGCCTGTCCCTGCGTAAATACAGAGTCGATAACCTCGTAACGTAAGCTTTTCTGATCGGCCATGCGGCCAACTTCTTCAATCGTTAAACCTATAAAATTCGGAACTGTCAGAGCCTGACCATGTCTGGTATAAACTCGCAAAGCGAGAAAGACTATTTCTAAAAATATGAATAAACCTACGAAACCAAATATTAATTGTTTTTGAACCGTACGATTTTTAAAAAATTTGATAAACTCCTGCATAAGTATGATATATGATATGTAAACGCTGTAACAAAGATAAAATTATATCGGGAGATATTAATCGTTTAACGATGATAACCAATTTTAATTTCAAATCTTGCTTTCTGGTCAGCTATTTTATTCATTTAAAGATTATTATTGAACTAATTTTCTTAAATACATACAAATTCTTAATTTGCAATTATTCGCTTTTTAACAAAATTTATTGTAAATTCAAACTAATTTCACACGGAGGCAACTATTTATTTACAACCAACAAACAAGAAACATGCTTATCAATTCATTCTGTAATTTATGAGGAAGAGATATCAACTGAATCTGCAACAGCGTTTATTTCTATCGGTTGGAGGTTTAACAACTCTTATATTCATATTTGTAATCGTATATGTAGCCTCGGTTACTACAAAAAACGAAAAGGAACATGCCTACAGCCAGGCTCAGGATTTGGCAACAGGATTTGCCAATAAAGCACAGGCTTCTCTTGAAGGCGGCATGGATGCGGCTCGAACCTTGGCTCAAAGCCTCGAATCTTTTGAAAATATCCCCAAAGAGGCTCGTCGCCCAGTTATTATGGCTATGCTTAAAAAACTCATGGAATCAAACCCCAATTTTTTGTGCATTTGGACAACTTGGGAACCCGATGCTCTGGATGGCATGGATAAAGATTTTATCAACAAAATGGGTAGCAACGAAGCAGGACGTTTTGTGATTACTTATTTCCGTGATAATGGAAATATTGTATCATCCCTCTCCACCGAACAAGAAGTAGCAAAATCCAAATATTACAATTTACCGCAAAAATTAGGACACGAAGCCATATTGAATCCATATTTCTCCAGTTATACCCCTGACGGTCAAAAATATCTGATGACTTCTTTTTCAGTTCCCATGAAAAAAGACAACAAATTCATAGGCATTATTGGAATCGATATCAGCCTGGAAAATCTGCAAGCTTACATTAGCAAAAGTAGTAACATAGCAGCCATCTATGGGGCTGACGGAATCATTGCTGCCCATACGGATAAAGAACGTGTTGGAAAAGCGTTAAAAAACACAGAAACAGACCTGGTAGGTGAAAATATTGAAATGTATACAAATGCCATTTTTAAAGGTGAGAAATATAATGCGGCGGCTTATTCTGAATATATGAAACAGCAATTATATATCTCTACGGTTCCTTTCACCGTTGGAAAAACGGAATCGGCGTGGACTTTTGCCACCGGTGTATCGATTTCGGAGGCCATTGCAAATGCTGCAAAGGTTAGAAATACAATTATTATAATAGGTTGCCTATCGGTGTTTATTGTGATCCTTATTTTGTTTTGGATTACAAAAAGTATTACCAAACCCATTTTAATAGGTGTTAATTTTGCTGAACAACTTGCTTCCGGCGATCTCAAGTCGGAATTAAACATTTCCCGCAACGATGAAATAGGACGATTAGTATTATCGCTCAATGATGTTGCCAAACGTTTCAGGCAAATTGTGGAAAACATTGTTGCCGGAGCTTCAAATATAGCCTTGAGTTCGCAACAGATGAACTCATCTGCTCAGCAATTATCCGTAGGTGCAAACAGACAGGCAGCTTCATTGGAAGAAATCACAGCTTCCATGGAACAAATGGTTTCAAATATTGAACAGAATTCATCTAATGCCAATGAAACCAATAAAATTTCAGCTCAATCAGCTCAACACATATTGAAAGTTAATACGGTGTCGGAACAAAGTCTTTCTTCTGTACAAAACATCAGTGAACGCATCAACATTATTAATGATATAGCCTTCCAAACAAACCTGCTGGCCTTGAACGCTGCAGTTGAGGCAGCCCGGGCAGGCGATCACGGGAAAGGCTTTTCTGTGGTTGCTGCTGAAGTAAGAAAACTTGCTGAACGAAGTCATGCAGCTGCTAGTGAAATTCACGTTTTGGCTGGTGAGAGCAAAACAAATACAAATGAAGCTGCCAAGCTGATTGATGAGATCATGCCCGAAATACAGAAAACATCTCAACTTGTTCAGGATATTGCCACTGCCAGCATGGAACAATACAATGGTTCGAAGCAGATTAATAATGCTATACTTCAGTTGAATGAGATAACCCAGCACAATGCCATATCTGCCGAAGAAATGGCTGCAGGGGCGCAAGGTTTAACAGAACAATCGGCAACTTTAATGGAGATGGTGGCTTATTTTAAAACAACGTAAAAATGATCGGTATGTTGCACTAATAAGTGAGTAGAGACGGTACTTGCGCCTAGTCGAAACCATTAAAAACTCCCTTCACAAATTCAATAAACCCATATAATTTTTTACCGCAGATTCACAGGGATTTTCGCAGATAATTTGTGTCAATGATGTAAGTATTTTCATTTTGTTTCTAATTCTTTCGCTGTATTAATCTGTGTTAACTGTGGTTTGTTTTTTTATTTACATTATAATTCTAGTAACTCCGGTTCCAGACTCCTTTCGACTCCGCTCAAGGAACAGTGAGTTGCAGAATATTAATAGATGAGTAGAGACGGTGGTTGAGCGAAGTCGAAACTACACATTTAGTTGAAGTTTCCAGACTCCTTTCGACTCCGCTCAAGGAACAGTGAGTTGCAGAATATTAATAGATGAGTAGAGACGGTGGTTGAGCGAAGTCGAAACCACTTTTAGATATTCGAAAATTTCAGTAAACCCTTACTTTTTTGTACAGACTATCCCGTTCAACCGGAATCCTCTTTGCTTGCCGGATGAGCTTAACCAATTCGCCTGTTGTGAGCGCGGGTGTTTCTTCTTCGCCAGCCATGGTGTATATTCGCGTAGTGTCATCAATGGTTCCGTCAATATCATCGATACCAAAACTTAATGAGAGTTGGGCCATTTCTTTGCCGATCATAGGCCAATAAGCCTTGATATGTGAAAAATTATCAAGAAAAATCCTGGAAACGGCGTAATTTTTTAAATCTTCTATCAAGGTTACCTCTCCTATTTCAGACATAGGATTGTTGGCTTTTCTGTACTTAAGCGGTATAAAACAGTTAAAACCATGCGTTTTATCCTGTAATTCACGTAACCGGTTCAAATGATCAATGCGATGTGTATAGGTCTCGATATGCCCATATAGCATGGTGGCATTGGATAAAATACCATTTTGATGAGCGCACTCATGTATCTTAAGCCAATTCTGGGAACTTACTTTGTCAGGACAAATTTGCTCCCGTAATGTTTCATCGAAAATCTCTGCTCCACCCCCAGGAATAGAATTCAAACCAGCCTTTTTCAGCATCTCAAAGCCTTTTTCAACAGATACACCTGACTTTTTAAACATGTATTCGAGTTCGACTGCACTAAAAGCCTTGATATGAATATTTGGAAGTGTTTGACGTACCTGGTCGACCATTTCTGCATAGTAAGCCAAGTTGCGATCGGGATGAACACCGCCTACAATATGAACTTCAGTTACATCCTTATCCTGATATGCTTTTGCCATGGCAACAATATCATCGATTTCTTTTTGCCAGGAACCATCTTCGTTCATTTTGCGTGAATATGAACAAAATTTGCACCGGTAAATACAAATGTTGGTGGGTTCTACATGAAAATTCTTGTTAAAATAGGCATCATTACCATTTTTCTTTTCCCGGATAAAATTTGAAAGTAACCCAAGAAAACCCAGATCAGCAGTTTGGTATAAGGAAAGACCCTCCTCCGGTGTAATCCGGTTGCCCGAAATTACTTTTTCGGAAATAGCGACAAGAGAAGAGGAAATATTCAGAAGATTTATGGTATGCTGTAGTTCGGAATCAGGCATAATTAACTGCGGTTAAAGCACAAAGATATTAAAATAGAGTCAGGAAATAAGAAACCCGCTTACTGGCGAGAGTTGAGAAACTTGTTCTAAGTTAATGCGATCAAATGATAGCCCATAAAACAAAAAAAGTAAAAAATTGAAAAGATTTTCAACTTTTTACTTCCTGAAAAAATATCATCAATAAACTATTTCCTTCTAATCTCGTCGGAAACAGTTAATTTTTTTCTTCCTTTGGCCCTGCGTGCTGCAAGTACTTTACGTCCGTTAGCAGTTGACATTCTTTCACGAAATCCGTGCTTGTTACGTCTTTTCCTGACTGATGGTTGAAATGTCCTTTTCATTTTTATATAGCTTAATAATTAAATCCTAATCAAAATTGAGAGTGCAAAAGTAAGTTTTTTTTGAATAAAACAAAACAGTATGTAATTTTTTTTTGACCTTTTACTTTGAAATTACGTTGAGTTATGGTATCCCTTATTTCTTGGTAACTCATCGTTCCTTGAGCGGAATCTCAACCACCGTCTCCTCTCAATCATCGGATTTCGTTCAATCTGAAATTAAGGTTTCGGATATAGTTTTTATCTTTGCACCCTAAACATAGGAAGTAAGAAATTGATGAAGCAAAAAGTTGTAGTTGGCTTATCAGGCGGAGTTGATTCAAGCGTGGCCGCTTATCTGCTCAAACAGGAAGGTTACGATGTAATCGGAGTGTTCATGATCAACTGGCATAATACAACAGGTACTCTATCCGGCGACTGCCCCTGGAACGACGATCTTATTTTTGCCGAACTGGTTGCCAAAAAACTCGACATCCCTTTTCATACAGTCGATTTTAGCGAACAATATGGTAAACGAGTAGTGGACTACATGTTTGCCGAATACGAACGAGGCCGGACACCAAACCCCGATGTGCTGTGTAATCGCGAAGTGAAGTTCGATTTATTTGTAGATGCAGCCAGGAAATTTGATGCAAATTTTGTAGCTACGGGACATTACTGCCGTAAAGACGAAGTACAATCCAACGGTAAAACCATGTTTCGCTTAATTGCAGGAGCAGATAAAAATAAGGATCAAAGTTATTTTCTCTGCCAGCTCTCGCAACAACAACTGTCAGGAGCGCTTTTTCCTATTGGTCATTTGCAAAAACCAGAGGTTAGAAAAATTGCTGACGAGCTGGGACTTGCTACTGCACATCGAAAAGACTCACAAGGCGTTTGCTTTGTTGGAAAAATAGACCTTCCGGTTTTTCTTCAGCAAAAAATAAAAAGCCGTGAAGGCAGAATTATTGAGATTCCAGCGGATTTTAACGGGTATGTCGAAGACCACGAAGAGGATTTGTACAAAAAATTAAAAAACTTATCCACCCCTTATACTTATACACCCGCCGATGGGAAAACGGTTGGACGTCATCAGGGTGCTCAATTTCTAACCATTGGTCAACGAAAAGGTCTTAATGTTGGTGGTATGGTAAAGCCTTTGTTTGTAATTGCCACCGATGTGGATAACAACATTGTTTACACAGGTCAGGGCGACGATCATCCGGGGTTAAACCGCAAGGCTCTTTTTATTGATGAAAATGATATTCACTGGGTCCGCCCGGATATGGAGCTAAAATTAAATGATAAGCATGATTTCTTGGTTAGAATACGTTATCGGCAGCCCTTACAAAAAGCTTGCTTATATCGTTTCGAAGAAGGGCTGTTCATTCTTTTCGACAAGCCCCAACGGGGTATAACACCCGGCCAGTTTGCCGCATGGTATGACAATGAAGAACTGATAGGATCAGGCGTGATTAATGGATGAGAAACAGCTGTTGGGGTTAGCTTTTGGCTGTTGGGGTTTCGACTCCGCTCAACCACCGTCTCTACTCACTATTAGTTATTGGTAACTCACCGTTCCCTGAGCGGAGTCGAAAGGAGTGCAGAGTTCAAGTTGTTCACATTGTCAGCTAAAAGGCGGTTTCGACTCCGCTCAACCACCGTCTCTACTCACTATTAGTTATTGGTAACTCACCGTTCCCTGAGCGGAGTCGAAAAGAGTGCAGCGTTTGAGTTGTTTCACACCACACCGATAATGGTTGAGACGCTAAAGCTTTGTCCGGGGTTTACGCTTACCATATTATTATAGGCATTAACAGCTTCCACACAAATCATCGTTTTGTAACCATCGGGTAACATATCGGCCATGTTTTTGGCTCCGTCCCAAGGATTCCAAACCACAGTTACTTTGCTTCCCTTTTTAACTACTCGGATTTTTCTGTTGTAACCGGTATCTTCTATGATGCAGTGCCCCGTATGGTCGATGTATCTTCGGTTTTCTTCTTTTTGAATGGTAAGGAGCTGTTCGGTTTGCGTGTAAACTTTGTCTTTATCAGGACCAACAAAGTATTTAGTTCCGGTAAGACCGGCAATACTTACATTTGCAATATCACTTACATTGAAATAAGTATGCAAAGCATCGGAACATACAAATGTTTTGTTACCGGAATTGGAATAACTTAAGGTAACCTCAAGGGTATCACCTACAACCACTACAACCTCTGCCTCAAAAGGAAAAGGCCACATTTCCAAAGTTACAGGTTTATTATTGAGGTTCAGTTTTAGTTGAGTAGCACCATTGACCAGAGTGGAAGTTTCAGTGACATTCCATGTTAACAGTCTTGCAAAACCATGCATTGGTTTTTGCGTATCCGTTTCATGCGGTCCAAACCATGGAAAGCAAATGGGGATTCCTCCCCGAATAGCCTTCCCAGCTTGAAACATGCTTGCATCACTCATCCACAATAAGTCTTGCTGACCTTTTGGCTGGTATGATAAAACCTGTGCCCCATATAACGAAACTTCACATTTGGCAAATTGATTTTCGATGACTGCCATGGGGAAAAAACCCTTACCTTCCGTAAAAGTCAGTTGACCGGCAAGGGCATATTTGCTGTTTAATGTTTGAATGTCCATGTTGTAAAATTTATAAGGTTGATCTCAATAAAAAGTTTATAGCAAAAAATTTACACCAGCTTTTCCATCTTTCTTTTAAGATCGTCGGTAATTTCCGTTAAAGGTAACCTGACTTCGGATGATTTAATTAAACCTTTGGTTGTCAGGTAGTATTTTATGGGAGCGGGGTTTGGTTCTTCAAACAGCAGTGGAATAAAAGTTGCTAGTTTACGCCATATGGCTAAAGCCTCTTTATGATTATTTTCTTTTATTAATGTATAAATTTTAAGAAAGTCTTCCGTATGCAGATGCGATGAAGCAAGAATAGCACCATCGCCGCCCAGTGTAAGTGTCGAATAGGTCAAAATATCTTCACCGGTTAATATGTCGAAATTTGCAGGACGGTTCAAAAGCAGCTCCATGCTCTGCCTTATGTCACCGCATGAATCCTTGATTGCAATAATATTCTTAAGTTCCGCTAATTTACAGATGGTTTTATTCTCTATATTCCTGCCTGTACGATACGGGATATTGTAAATGATGATATCAAGCGATGTGGCTTCTGAAATCTTTTTGAAATGTTCATAAATACCACGTTGGTCGGGACGATTATAATATGGCGACGTAGAAAGAATTCCCTGAACTTTGTACTTCTCTAATATTTTAAGATGTTTAATTACTTTATCCGTATAGTTACCGCTAAGGCCAACAAAAACCGGCACACGATTATTATTAACTTTTAAGGTTCTGTCCACTATTTCTTCAAACTCTTCATCGGAAAGAACCGGACTTTCACCTGTAGTTGCGGCAGGCATCAGTCCCGATATACCCCTGGAAATATAGTGATCAACCAGTTTTTCATACGAAACAAAGTCCACTTCGTTATTCAGGAATGGAGTAATAATGGGAAGCCAAATCCCTTCAATCTTCATATTCTATATTTTAAAGCCCAAACCTAAAGTAATTTTGATAAAATTGCAATGATTGTGTTATAATCCTGATAATTATTTTTCAGTCTAAACCATTTCAATGCGCATTTGTTATTTTTATTCCGTAATTTTATATACTGCTTAAGGAGTTATAAATTTAAATTCGCTCAAATTTCAGCTTTAAAATTTAATCAACTTTTAGTGAAATGAAGATTTTCAAATTAAATAAATGTCCCCTTCTGTTTATATTTGCTGTTTGTTTTTTTATGGGTGAAGCCAAAAGCTTTAGTCAAATGGATTCGATTCCCTTTAAATTAAACCAATCAGAAAACTATGCAATCGTATTTGCAAAAGGAGTAGATTTTTTGAAACGTGATAGTTTAAAACAAGGTATTTCATTTCTGGCATCGGGAATGAGCTTGAAAAACCAGGAGGACCATAAGGACAGGCTGTTTGATTATGCCGACCTGGAGTTAACTCAGATATTATCCCTTTTAAATACCCAAACTTTACCTCCGGACGAGCAATTATTAGGGAGTCGATTTGTAAAAGAAATAATTATCAATGGACACGTTTCGGAACAAAGCAAGCTCAATAACGAAATCGATAAGTATTTGCGAAGAAATTCCAAATCAATTTTTGTTAATCGCCTGAAGATATACATCTATTGTTTGGGAAAAGATCCCAGGGAATTTAAAAAATTGGTAAACAGCCTCGATAAACTTCTGGATAAGGATTCCACCCTGGTAAGTATTAATTTACTAAAAGGGGAAATTGAATACTATGCAGGATTTTATATGGAAGGGCTCAAAAAATTTTCCACCGTTATACGAGCTATGCCCGATTATGCATTTGCCTACAATTACAGGGCTTTGTGTTATAATAATATAAGCTTACCCTACATGGCAATCGAGGATTTCGATAACGCGATCCAACTTTATCCTAATTTCGACATAGCCTATAACAACCGTGGCAACACAAAAACTACCATGGACCTCAAGCGTGAAGCTATCATAGATTACAAAAAAGCCATCGAAATTAATCCCAATTTTGAATGGCCATATTATAATATTTCTTTGGTATACAGGGATTTAAATAAACAAGATAGTGCCTTGATATACAATCAGAACGCCTTGGATTTAACACCCGATAATATCATACTTTACAGAGATCGTGGAGATATTTATTATGAGATGAAGGATTATGGCGAAGCAGTTAACAATTACACCAAATGTATCAATATGCAACCTGCGGCTATTTATTATGTGAGAAGGGGGAATGCCTATTTTTACGATAATAAGGCAGAACAAGCTATTCAGGATTTTAAAAGTGCCTTAACGCTTAATAAGGATAATGCTTATGTAATTGACAGGTTGGGAGATTGTTACAGACAACAAAAAGAATATAACAAGGCGATAGCCTATTATGATACTACGATTGTGTTAAATCCCCGGGATAAATATGCTTTTGTTTCCAAGGCTTTATGTTATAATTATTTGGATAAAAACATCGATGCCCGAAGCTGTTTAATTAATGCTCTTAATATTGATTCAACTTATGCCAGTGCGTTAGGCAATTTGGGATGGGTTTGTTATTGTCTTGGCGACTTTGACAAATGCATTTATTATTCTCAAAAAGCGATCAATTATGAAGAGGACGCCTATTATGCCATGTTTAATATAGCCCTTGCTACGCTACGGAAGGGTAAATTTGAAGAATCTAAGGATCTGTACAGAAAATATATTAACTCTAGTAACGAGCATAAAGCAGACGTATCAAAAGGTGCCATTGAAGATCTTCAGAATCTGATCAGACAAAACATATTAACGGATCAGGCTACTTATATTTTGAAAAATTTTTTCGATGTCACCCAATAATTGAGCTTGTATTGACAAGTGCCAGCGGTTTGAATTTGTAAAGGTAATCAGGAACATTTTTAAGCGTAACGGTTTTACCGGTTTCAGATGCTTCGTAAATTTTCTCCATGATGTAAACATCGCGCAAGCCCATTTCGCCGGGTACTATACTTGGCTTATTTTCTTTGATACATTGCGCAAAGTTGTCCATTTGTAGAGCCTGCTGGTTAACATGAGGTAGATCCATTGGCCCTTCGGGGGTTTCTCCCTTTAGGCCTCCATAGGTATAAGCGGGCGTTAGCCTAAAGTTGCCCTTTTGTGCTCTAGCATTCAAATAATTATACTTGTCTTCGTAGCTGGTTTTACATTTGCTTATTAACCCCGATGGAAATTGCATTTCCCATTCCAGCGTTCCTTCTACTTCCTTAAAGAAATCTTTGTTTTTTGTTGTATTTTTGGCTGTGACGTAAGTCGGTAACTCGCCTGCGGTATAAAGTGCACCTTCAAGACAATAAATACCCAAATCCATCAACGGACCCCCTCCCGCTAATTTTTTATTCATGCGCCATACATTGGGATTGTCCGCATTATAGGCATGTCCCGCCGATATTTGAAGCAACTTACCATATTGTTCGAGTTGTCCAAGTTCCATCATCTTCCGGTTAAAAGGCTCAAAATAAAGCCTGTAGCCAATAGAAAGTTTCTTCTCAGCCTTGCTACATGCTTCTATCATATTCTTACAATCTTCTACGGAAGTAGCCATGGGTTTTTCACTAATCACATGCTTACCTGCTCTGGCGGCCCGAATCGTATATTCCGCATGCATGCTGTTGGGAAGCACTACATAAACGATATCTATGCTTTTATTTTTTGCAATGCTATCGAAGTTATTATAGTTGTATATGTTCTTTGCGGAAATATTATATTTTTTCGCCCACACTTGTTCCTTAGCCGGAGTTCCGGTAACAATTCCTGCCAAATAACAGTTTTTGGTTTCAAGAAGTGCAGGGGCTAATTCGGAAGTAGCGTAGCCTCCCAATCCAACCAGGGCTACACCAAGTTTTCCATTTTGTTTATCCGAATTCAGGGCATTGATAATGCCAGGAAAATGGGAAGCCAGCAATAAACCACCACCCGCTTTTGAAACAGAACCGATAAATTGTCTTCTATCCATGAGAAAATAAATTAATGAAACAATGAGAAATGAACAATAAACTGGCCTAGGCAACTTCCGTGATAGATATAGTTGCGGTTTTGACTGGTTATTCACGGAATATTCTTGGGTAATTTCCTGATAACTTAACAATTGATCTAAAATATTGTTTTGAGCAATGATCTTTTTAACTTTGTCTGAGACTGATTTAGAACTTAAAAGAGCCTTCCAAGGGAACTGATCAGACTTAAAGCTAATTTCGGACAAATTTAATTTTTTATGTCAATAACAAAGTTATACCCCATCCGTTTCGACAATTTCAGGGTTGCGGGGGAAGATATGATTACAAAACCAGATTGGCAAAAATATTATCCTGCTGACGGAATATTAACGAATTGGGCATTGCGTTCGGTATTGATTGTTACAGAACACAGGAAGATATTGATTGATGCAGGCTTTGGCAACAAGCAAAGTGCGGAGTTCTTTAAGCCATTCCAACTAAATGGAGATTTTTCATTAACCACACAATTGGCAGCCATTAATTTATCCAATTCCGATATTACCGATGTACTATTGACACATCTGCATTTTGATCATTGCGGGGGTTGTCTTTTAAGAAAAAATGGTGAGATCATTCCTGCGTTCCCAAATGCTTCGATTTGGATTTCCAAACTCCAATGGGAAAGCGCTCAACATCCCGTTGCTAAAGAAGCTGAATCATTTCTTCCTGAAAATATTAATCCCCTGCCCGATCATTATCCGGTTAATTTTATAGAAGAAGAAGGTAGTTATATGCCGGGTTTATACTTTAAATTGGTTCATGGACATACAGCAGGCCAAATTGTACCTGTCATTTATATCCAAAATAAGGCTTTTTTGTTTGGAGCCGATCTGTTTCCTTCAACGGCACATCTTGAGCCAGATGTGAATATGAGCTACGATGTGAATGCAGAATTGGCAACAAAAGAGAAGCAACAGATGCTTGAAGAATGTTTTATAAATAAATACACTATTATATTTCAGCACAGTTTGTACATTGAGAGTTGCACGCTGAAAAAACAGCATAGTCAGATTGTGCCTGATAAAACTTTTCGATTGAAAAGCATGGGCGTTTAGCCAGAACTACTCCATTCCTCCTCCGTTAAATTCACTTTCGTTCATACCCTCTTCACGGCGGGCCTGTTGTTTGAAATTGTTAATACGATAGGTGAAAGTAAGCGTTACCACACGTGATTCGCGTCTCATACTAGTATAACTATATAAATTCGGAGTCGAGTAAGTAGAGGCAAATTTCATCGTACCGAACAGATCTCTAACCTGCAGTGTCAAACTTGCTTTTCTTTTAAATATTTCCTGCTTGATACCCACATTGGTGAAAGAGAATCCTTCGCGAGTTCCTTGCGGTGTGATGGAAGGAGCATTATAGAAGTAATTTATCTGAATCTGCATACCCCATTTCATGCGAAATACCGAATTAAAGCGAGCATTAGTAGAAACTGTGTTTTGCGATTTGGAAGAATCTATGCTGCTTCCATCAATATGATACTTATATAAACTGGAGGTACCGTTAAGATTCCACCAGCTTGTAAGCGAAAGGTTCAATGTTAATTCAGCGCCAGCTGAGTAATTGCGTTTGAAATTGTCCAAAGTCGTAGTAGTTATTTTACTATCCGGGTCGTAGGACTTTATGTCCGATATCATGTCGCTCGTTTGCCTGTAAAAACCTTCGATTGCCAAAAGATTTTTTCCTAAATTTTTCTGAAGATTAAGCTCATATGAACCTGTGAATTCGGGTTTTAAACCGGGTTTCCCCATACGAATATTTCTTTGATCAGTGTAAGTGGGGAATGGATCAAGATCATGATCATCCGGACGTCTTATTCTCTTGCTATAGCTTAACTGCATTTGTAATTTATAGGGCAATTGCTTTGTAAGATGAATGGTTGGAAAGTAATCAAGCCGGCTTACAGGATATTCTTCATTAGTCAACTTCTTCACTATATTGCGGTTACCATATTCAACCCGAAGTCCCAGTTGATAATCAAACAATTTGGTTGAACCGGAAAAAGTGGTATAAAGTGCTTCGATGTGATTAATGTATCTGGCTCTATTGTACTTGGAGGAATCCTCAACGAAAGTATCCAGCAAATTATAAAATTGGTACTTAATGTTTGAACCCTCAACTCGGGCCTGATAACCAGCCTCTAATTTTCCTTTTTCCCCAATTGGCATGGAATAATCTAATTTCCCGCGAAATTCATATTCTTTCCCATCTTCGGTTGATTTCTGTATGATAGGTAAAGTGTCTAATTTCAACCAGTTGTTGTCAGTGAATTGTTTGAACATATTGTTGGGATGGGCTGCATTGCCTCCTCCATAATAGATAGTTGCCTGAAGCTGGTGATCGTTGCCTTTAAGCTTCAACCTGTAATCGAGATTACCACTATAGTCGTCATGCGAACTTTTGATATCGTTATTTTGCAAATAAAATGAATCGGTTGATGCAGGATCAGAAAATTCATAATACTTAGCATTGGTTGATCTTCCAAATGAACGATGTGATATGTTTCCAGATACTGATAATGTGTTGTTATCATTAATAAAATAATCGAGCCCGGCTTTAATTCCTTTTCCTGTTCGATGCATATCGCCTTCAGCTGTCATATTTTGATAAGAAATAGTAGAATCACTGGTAGTTCTTTGATTCAGTTTTCCTTTCCCGGTAAATTTCATATCATTGAAATCACCGCCAACAAAATAATTAAACTTGGAATTACGAACGTTGAGCAAGAAATCGCCATTGTATTTATTTCCTTTGCCGGCTGATAAATTGATAAGACCGTTAAAGCCTTTAATTTTCTGCTTCTTCATAAGCACATTGATAATACCGGCTGAGCCCTCTGCATCATATTTAGCAGATGGATTAGTAATAATTTCGATATTTTGAATGGCACTGGCCGGAATCTGCTGTAAAGCCTCAGAACCCTTTAAAATAGTAGGTTTACCATCGACGAGGACTGTAAAATCGGAGCTCCCTCTTAGTTGCAAATTACCATCAACATCTGTTTGCACGGACGGGGTATTCTCAAGCACTTCTATTGCCGAACCACCGGATGCAGCAATTTGCTGGCTCACATTCACTACTTTTTTGTCTATTTTGTAGTCCATCTGCGATTTATCGCCAATCACCTCCACTTCGTTAATTACGGTTGATGAAGGATCCAGCTTGATGGTACCAAGAACAGCCTTCTTTAGGGTTGGATTTAAATTTATATTTTTAATTCGCGTTTTTTTATAGCCAATAAAGCTTACTTCCACATAATATCGTCCAAAGGATAGTTTTGACATTGTAAAATTGCCGGCAGGATCAGTTACTATACCTGTAACCAGACTGGAATCGCGCATTCGATAAAGCGCTATAGATGCATATTCAATGGGTTGACTGGTTGTATTATCGGTAACTTTTCCTGTGACAACTGCATCTGACGCTTCGGAAGCATCCTGACGCTGACCAGATGGTTGACATAAAGCATTTGAGCATAACAATGAAAAGATGGTTAGTGCGTATATATTTCTCATAAATTTATTTTGTGGTAAAATTAACAATAAGGATTTGACAAAAGGCTTGCTTAAAACTTGCGGTAGAAATAAAATTTTTTTTTAATGTCTGTAATTCAGGTTATCTGCAAAATAAAAAAAGTGAAGAAAATTTTAAAAAGATTAAACGTTAATAACCGGGTGCTAACCCGTAGAAAAAATAAGTGCTGAATTTTCGAACCCCGAAGCGGGTACATTAACGTCTATCATCAGTTGAAAATTGTCATTGCCACTAAGTCACAAAGACACAAAGCTTTCACCAAAAATAACTTTGTAATGCTTCGTGACTTAGTGTCTTTGTGGCAAAAATTCCAACCCTTAATTCGCATAATCTATAAAAAGCTAAGGCATCTCTGTTTTCACATTCACAGAGATGCCTTTTGTTAACAATATGTTTAAGCAAATTTGCTTAGACCTTCTATTTTACAACCAAAGTCTTTACTACTTTTTGTTGTGGATTATCTATTTGTATAAAGTAGATGCCAGACACTAATCCGGCTTTACTTATAGAAGCAACCTGTTGATCGATGACAACAATCGATTTCAGCTCCTGACCATTCACATTCAATATTTTAATTTTTGTTGTTCCTGACAACCCTTTTAAATCAATGGTTAATACATCGCCGGATAAAGGATTAGGATAAATACTAACTCCCGAACCCAACCTGGAATCTGTTATAGTTTCTTCCTCAGCACTTTTCAAACCGGTAGTTAAAATAACGGTTGGCATTAATGTTGAAGCGTCCCAGGCACCCAAACCATAACCTTGCCAATTATATGCTTCCGGTTCCCAATAGAATACGTCGTTTACCAAAGCCCTTGCAGCTTTTACAAATGAAGCTCCTGTTGATCCTGAATTTGCTGCAATACCAATTTCACTCAATACGCACCACTTACCATATCTCGATTTCATATCGGCAATGTTAGTTTTGCATTGACTTACCAATGTTGACCAATTGCTTGTAGTTGGATAAAGCGACATTCCAATAGCATCGTATTTTGCGCCATTATTTTTAAGAATATCAAAATTCCATCTGAACAGACCATTGTCATAACCATTGGAAACGTGAACAACCACAGAAGCACTGCATAAAGATTTAACCGCATTATAACCACTGGTAACCAAACCTGCATATTGAGCAGGATTAGATGATGCATTTCCTTCAGGCCAAAGCATACCGTTATTGGTTTCATTTCCTATCTGAACCATATAGGGTGTACAACCAGCCGAAATCAAACCGGATAATACATCACGAACATGGTTATACACATCGGTATACAATTGACTGATAGTGTGACTTGACCATGCTGAAGGTTTGGTTTGTTTTCCAGGGTCAGCCCATGAATCGCTAAAATGAAAATCGACAAAAATTAACATTCCCTGAGCTTTAGCACGCTTTGCTTTGGCTATAACGTCGGCCTTTCCGCACCATCCGCCCGATGGATTAACCCAAACTCTTAGCCGGCAGGCGTTAACACCCAATCCTTTGCAAATAGCAAAAATATCGCCGGCAGTACCATTGGCATCTTTCCATTTATAACCGGAAGATTCCATTTGGGTGGTCCAACTTAGATCGGCCCCTTTATTTTGGGCCTTCAAATCGTTTAAAGAAAAAAATGCTAAACAGAGGCCCAACAGTAACAGGCATCTTGATAATGTAAACGTTGTTCTCATTGTTAAATTCTCCTTAATTTTAGTTAGTTAATTAATTATTTATTTAGTAATTGAAAATCCGTTATTATCACCGCGAAAGCGCAAAGAAATAAGGGAAATAAATTCACCGCGAAGACGCAAAGCCGCGAAGAAATGAAGGAAAACTATCCCTTTGCGCCTTTGCGGTAAAAAATATTAATTCTTAAAATGCAGCCAGGATTCCGGAACTAGGCATTAATGTAGTTGGATCCCATGCACACATACTATAGGAAGTAAAAGGTGAATATCCTTCAGGCTCCCAATACCATACTCCTCCCCCATTACTGGAGTTGGGCAAGCTTTTGATATTAGCAATCCATGTCTTCAAATCGGTTGCAGTGGATGTTTTATTATAGGATCCACCAAATTCGACCTGGATCACAGGCTTGGTACTGGCATAAGTTGCCTGCAATGATTTCATATTACTGAAAACACCAGGAATATTGCTTCCGGCAGCGTAAGATGAAAATCCCATGACGTCAAATTTGCCTCCGTTGGCGGAAAACCTCGACCAAAAAGTAGCAGCTGCGGCATTTTGTGGCTGACCAACATGTATAATTACCAATATATTGGGAAATATAACTTTTGCAGCATCGTAGCATGCATTCAGTAAACCTACCATTTGAGTGGGATTCGATACGGTTCCTATCGGGTGGCAAACACCTGAATTAATCTCATTTCCATTCTTCATCCAGGTAGGAGTAACACCGGCAGCTTTACAACGGTTCAGAACATCTTGAACATGAGCAACCATAGCCGCTTTCATTTGGGCATAGGTATAGTTTTTCCAGGCAGCGGGTGGATTTTGTGTTCCAACACTATTCCATGTATCACCGTAATGAAAATTAATACATATTCTAAACCCTGCTTTATAGTATACGGCTGCTTCAGCCGCCACTTCAGCCGGACTGCAGTGCCCGTTAGCTATATCACTGGATGGATTTACCCATACTCTTTCTTCAATAGCTGAAATACCGTAACCCTTGTAAATAGTCGGAAGATCGGAATACACACCGGAAGAATTTTTCCAGCGGTATCCATTTGCATACATCTGACGAGCCCAGCTATTACCGACCCCTAACGACCATGTAGTAGCTTTAAGTTTATTACCCGGAACTTCCTGAGGTAATCGTGATTCCTTTTCTTTTGAACATCCAACAGCCAAAATGGCCAAAACACAAGATGTTAAAATAAACTTTTTCATAATAATTCTCCTTAACTTTTAGTTAGTTTAAAAATTGTTTAGTTATATTGATAATTGTTAAATGGATTCAAGAGCCAAGACACAAGAACCAAGACTGTAAAATAAATTAGTTTAGATATTTACAATACATTTCCGTGTAAATTATTATTAGTAATTATTTAAATTAAAACTACCCTTTGTGATGTGGGTTAGTGGTTACAACCGTAACCGACTACTATTTTATTTTGTTATATATTTACGACTCACCTCATCGTAAATGGTTATCAGATCATTTGATTTCCCATCTTTATCAAAGATTGATTCCCAGGTACTTAATGGCTCCCAAATAAATGTTCCTGTCCCTTTACCATCCGGAAGATTAAATGCTATATCGTTTACTTCCTGTTTTTTCTGCGAATATTCAACCACATTCATATATTTATGATATCGCTTAATAAGATCCTTTAAATTATTATCCAGGTCAGTTAAAGTGCCATGCCACCTGGGATAATAGGATAAACCGATAATATCACAGTCAACTCCCCGGGCAAACATATTGTCGAGCCAAAAAATAGATTCTTCGTTTTGGCCGCCAAGTGCAATATGCAGCATAATAATAATCCGTGGGTCCACTTCATTAATTCCCTCTATTCCTGCCATGATAAGGCTTGCAAGGCTGTCGGGGTGACTTATGTGCCCTTCGGGCCAAACCATACCGTGATTAATTTCGTTCCCAACCTGAACCATATCTGGCAAGGTACCTTGTTCTTTCAACGCAAGCAGAACAGTTTTTGTATAATCCTTCAGTGCTTCCGTAAGATGTGGAAAATCCATGTCCTTCCAGGCAGATGGTTTATTTTGTTGTTGTGGATCGGCCCAGTAATCGCTATAATGGAAATCGAGCAATAATTTCATCCCTGCTTTTGTTACTCTCGCAGCCATTTGTTTGGTGTGCTCCAGGTCGCAAAAACCTTTGCCGGGGGAATACCCTTTTTCTGCAGCAGGGTTGTTAAATATGCGCAAACGGATATAATTAAATCCGTGATCTTTCAATATCTCAATAGCATCCTTCTGTACGCCTTTATCGTAAAATTTCATTCCCCGATCCTCGAGTTGGGGAAGAAAAGAAATATCGGCGCCAAGCATTTTGCCTATATCTTTTTTTACCGCTGGCTGTTTGGTTTTTGTTTTTGCAGTCTGAATCAGCAATGAGTTGTTTGAGAAGGGAGGGATGGTATGGATTTCCGTTGACGCAGTGCGCATCCCTTCTGTTTTTGCTTCCAGTTTTATAATGCCGTTTTTGGTGCCGGCTTGAAGAACCAAATGGCACTTTCCTTCGAATAATTTTTGTTGACATTTTCCATCGGAGCAACTGTCAGTTTTAGGATTAACGGGATCACCGTTGCCCATGCTTATTATTTTTGCGTCTCCTTTCAAAGAAAGTACTACCAAATTTTGGGCATCAGGTATATCGCGGCCTTGTTTATCTATTACGGATATTTTAATCAGCGCAGCATCTTTACCATCAGCAAACATGGTTGTTTTATAAGGAGTTATTACCAATTCAAGCGATTTATCGACGTTTGAAGATTGAGCAAACAGGATTGTATTTAAGCAAAGCGATAAAGGAATCAAGAGGATGTGCTTTTTCATAACTGTTTAATTTTATCGTGAGATAACAAAACGTTGATTACCTGTCATTTGACCTGAGCTGAGATGAACAATATAGAAACCGGCTTGTAACTCACTCACATTCAAATTAAACCTATTTGAGCCAAGGATAGGTTTTTCTTTGAATGATTTAATTAATTTACCCTGAATATCATAAATTTCAAGTAAAGCTTCAGTTATAGAAGAAGTATTAAATTGAATGTTTAGTTCTGTATTTGCGGAATTAGGAAAAACTATTAGCGATAATTCACCGGATGGAGCAGAGGCAGCATTGATGTCTGTTGCTAACTGATAAAACTTAATGCCACCATTGGCCATGAGGTTATTATTGAAATCAAATAAAGCTACATTCTCCCATGTAGATCCGCCAAAATCAGTAGGACAGTTTGCTACATTGCTGGCTACCCAATCGGGTTCCCAATAAACTATTCCAATTCCTCCGGTTGTCACCATTTTGTTGAACAAATCGATTAACCATTGGGCTTGAATTTCAGGAGAAGGCGTAGTGCCATATCCACTTGGTACTCCATTCATCACATTGGTAGTATTATCGTCATATGAGTTAGTCCATGGCAGGCCGGTTTCAACCACCATAACATTTTTTTTATAAATAGTTTTTACATTAACAATAGTATTACCAAAGCTATTAATTGTTGTTGTGTGCCATATAGGATAGTATGAGATACCGAGAATATCGTAGGTTGTTACCTGATTACTGTTTAATTGGCCCGCCCACCATTCGGCATTGGCCGGATCGGCTACATGTAATATAATCTTTGTAGTTGAATCTACATCGCGAACTGCCTTTATACCTGCATTGAACAACAACGTTTGCTTACTCCAGTTTATGGGAAAAGTCACAGTACCATCACCCGCAAAACACATTCCTCCGTTGGTTTCGTTGCCAACCTGTACAAATTCAGGCATAAGACCCTGTCCTTTTAAAGCCTGCAATGTTTTTTTCGTGTAGTTATATAAAGAATCTGCGAGAACAGCATAGTTATTAACAACTCCTATCCATGCGGTTGGGCATTTTTGATGGCCGGCATCAGCCCACGTATCGGAATAATGAAAATCGAGCATTACTTTCAGGCCTTTTGCTTTGGCCCTTGTAATCAATGAATCTGTGTCGGAAAAACCATTTTTGCCGCTAACAGGAGTATGCCAAATTCTAAATCTGACGATATTGGCGCCATTCTCTTTAAAAATGTCAAAAATATCTTTCGCCACATTGTTTTCTTTCCATTGCACACCACAACCTTGCAATTCTTTCACAAAAGAAAGATCGCCACCTTTATAAAATGTTTGGGAGTTTACGGTATTTTTAAGAATGAATACTAAAAGTACAAAGAGTAGTAATGATTTCATCTGTATATCATTTAGTTAATAATCGATTAAACGATTCTGGATTTAATTTGAAATCTGAGATAAACTTTTTCAGAATCTTCATCATTATAAACTTATAGGATCATTTGCTTGTTCACAATTATATTAAAAACCTGGAGATTAATTATTATCAAATTATTTAAAAGTCTATTCCACTTTAATGCATTTAAAACTAGTTTATTATAATATTAGTTAGCAATAACAGTTGGGATAGCACCCTGGCAGTTAAATACTAACCTGTACCTGATCCTAATCTTATCTTGTCTTATGATTTCACATTATGAAATTAAGCTATATTATTTTTTTCTATGAATTCAAAATGGTCGAATAGTAATACAAATTGGACACGATTAGCTCATTTCGGACAAATTTCAAAACATAATGGACAGAGGACGATAATAAGGCTATTAAATCGAAACCTTATCTTCGTATTTATAAAGAGACGCGATGAGTTCAAAACAGGGCTCTCAAATTTTCAACTAAACAAAACCTAAACCATGTCATTCAAATTTAACACAGACTTAAAAGAAGGGTTAATATAAAAAATATAGCAAACGTAATTGCGTATATAGAAACCAGGAATACAGATTTAGTGATAACAACGCCAATCTTTTGATGGTAAACGTTCCTTATGGCAACTATCATATAAATAAACATAAGTATAGCGGGCAGAATCACAAGAAAAGACCAAATATGAAGAAGGCACGATGAATGAGCGAATTTATAGTTTTAACAGCTTTTTATAGCGCATTAGCGCTTCAATATAATAATAGTCCGCATAGCTCAGTGGCACATCTATCTCAGAAAGTTGTGGTATCGATCCAACACCGTGCATAAGTATAAAATTACCATTGCCTCCTAAAGATGCCCTATACTTCGATGATGAGAGTACCCGGATCTGTTTCTCAGCAACATCCAGGTACAACTCTGCGGTATCTTTTCCAACGTACTGACTTAACTCAATCAATGCCGAGCAAATAATTGCCCCTGCAGAGGCATCACGAAATGTGTTAGGTATATCGGGTGCATCAAAATCCCAGTAGGGTATTTTGTCCGCTGGTAAATTTTTATGATTCAATATGAAGTTCGCTACATTACGAGCATGTTTTAGATATCTGGAATCTTTTGTTTCACGGTAAGTCATGGTATAACCATATAAAGCCCATGCCTGTCCTCTTGCCCATGAAGATGCATCGCTAAATCCCTGTCGGGTTTCTTTAATTTTAGCCTTTCCAGTTATGGTATCGTATGAAACTACGTGGTAACAACTAAAATCGGGTCGGAAATGATTCGCCATTGTAACATTGGCATGAGATACGGCTATGTTATAGTAATTTTCACAACCGGGAAAATGAGAGGACCAAAACAGGAGTTCAAGATTCATCATATTATCAATAATTACGGGGAATTCCCATTTACCCCAGTCCCATGACCTGAGGCATCCCACTGTAGGTCTATATCTGGTGCTTAAGGATTTTGAGGCTGTTAAAATGACATCTTTATAAGAGTCATTTGCAGTGATGCGATACCCATTGCCAAAACTGCAATAAATCATAAAGCCAACATCGTGGTTATTCGTAGTATATTTTTGATTTTCTACTCTTGATGTAAATAATTCAGACATTTTTTTTACGTCGTCGTTTCCCGAATATTCATAAAGATACCAGAGAGACCCGGGGAAAAAGCCACTTGTCCACCAGTCTGAAGCACAGGTTACGAGTTTCCCGTCCTTAAATGTTTTTGGAAGCAACCCCTCCTGACTTTTCAATACATTGGCCATTCGCATATATTGTTGAATGGAGAAATCAAGATCGTCATGAATAACCTTACTGATTGGAATTTCTTTTTGTGCATTAATAAAGAAAGGCAAGGATAAAAAGCTTAATAAAATAATTATTTTCATGATTTTTTGGGGTCAACCCATATTATTAGACAATATCTCTAAAACTATAGTTGCTAATCTAATCATTTTTTTTGAGATCTAACTAATGGCAACGATAACTGAACAAACCAAGGATTGAGTATGGACGGTGGTTGAGCGAAGTCGAAACCACTATGAGAACCACGCACTCCTTTCGACTCCGCTCAAGGAACAGTGAATTGCAGAGCACTAAGGACTACGATAATCCAAAACGAAAATCTTACTAACTTAGCAGCAACTATAACAAATAAAGATTTCTTGAAGAAAGAGCAACCACTTTATTCTTGGGGACATCAGCGCCGATATAATAACTATGCCGAGTATTTCCGGAAGACATTTGGAAAAAGAGTGCAGAAAGTAACTATCGACGCAGGGTTTACTTGTCCCAACCGCGATGGAAGCAAAGGCATTGGAGGTTGTACCTATTGCAACAACGATGCATTTAACCCATCCTATTGCTCTCCGCAAAAGAGCATAACCCAACAAATCCTTGAAGGGATTGAATTTCACGCTAATCGATATCGACGTGCAACAGAATTTCTTGCTTATTTTCAGGCATATTCAAATACCTATGATTCGCTGCAAAAGCTTAAAACCTTATTTGATGAGGCATTATCCGTACCTGGTGTAATTGGCTTGGTTATTGGGACACGTCCAGACTGTATTGATCATGAAAAGCTGGACTATCTGCAATCGCTTTCAAGAGATCACTATCTTATCGTCGAATATGGTCTGGAATCGTTCTATAATCAAACACTTAAACGTATAAACCGGGGACATACGATTGAAGAAAGTATCTTTGCCATTGAAGAAACAGCCAGGAGAGGAATAAAAGTGGGTGTGCATCTGATTTTTGGGTTACCCGGCGAAACGCATGATCAAATGCTTGAAGAGGCAAACCTTATCAATAAATTACCCATTTCCAATATAAAATTTCATCAGCTTCAGATCATAAAAGATACGAAGATGGCGGATGAATACCAACGAAATCCACAGGACTTCAGTCTCTTTGAACTTGAAGAATACATTGATTTTGCTATTAAATTTACGGAACGTTTAAATCCCGATATTGTCATAGAGCGAATAACTGCCGAGGTGCCACCACGATTTCTTGCAGGGCCTGGCTGGGGGCTTGTTCGAACATTTACCTTATTGCAAATGTTCGAGAAACGCATGGAAGAGATGAATACCTGGCAAGGAAGGCTTTTTAGGAGATGAAAAGCAGTTCTTAAAACGAACTTCGACTCCATCTAGGGAACGGTGTGTTGTCGAAAACTAATAGGTGAGTACAGAAGGTGGTTGAGCGGAGTCGAAACCACTTTTGAGGTGAACTAAACCGGTGGTTGAGCGGAGTCGAAACCCACCTTTCTATTGTGTCCCATCGATAAACAAAAAAGCCCTGAATGTACAAATGATTTATTCGTGAATTCGTGGCTTTTAATATTGGTGGTTCTTCTATAGTTTAAACGAAGATATAATGTCTTTTAGTTCTTCCGCTTGTTTTGAAAGTTCCTGTGAATTTGAGGCTAGTTCATCCGACCGCTGAGCATTGTTCTGAATTACAGAATTTAGTTGCTGCATGGCATTGTTGATCATTTCAACAGTAGAAACCTGTTCAACACTAGCTGAGGTAATTTCCATAATTAAGCTTGCCGTTTTTTCGATTTCTGGTACCAGGTTTTCCAATTCCCTGCGGGCAGTTTTAGACATTACCATAGTAGCGTGCGATACATCGTTAATAACCGTGGCGGCATCGCGGCTCTTTTCAGCGAGGCGTTTTACTTCGCCGGCAACAACAGCAAACCCCCGACCGTGTTCACCAGCCCTGGCTGCTTCAATAGCTGCATTCAATGCAAGAATATTGGTTTGGAATGCTATATCATTAATAACAGTAACCTTTTCCGTAATGTCCTGAAGTGATTGTGTGGCAATTTTAAATGATTCCTTGCTCTTGTTTACCTCAACTGATGATGTAGCTGCAATTGTTTGAGTCTGACGGGCATTATCCGTATTCTGCTGAATATTTGCAAACATCTCTTCCATCGAGGAAGATATTTCCTCGGCAGCAGATGCCTGCTGCTTGGCACCATCGGATATTTCATTGGCACTTTCCAGCATTTTCTGGCTGGAAACAGATATAATTTTTGAATTTTCCGATAGATAGCTAATAATTGATCTTAGATTTTGACTTACTTTATTTAAAGCACTAGCCAATATCCCTACCTCATCCTCTCTGTCCAAATCAAAATTCTGGGTTAAATCTCCTTCAGCCATTTTATGGGCAACGGCTATGCCCTGATGAATTGGCCTGGTGATCGAATTAGTGATAAAATAAACCATTAAACCACCCAACAGCAGAACAAAAATAGCAGCTATTGACAAAACGAAACGTTCTGTGGAAATTGTCTGATTCGTACTTTCGCCCATGGCCAAAACCTTATCAAAACCTATGTCCGAAGTTCCTTTAACATTCCAGTTGATATTATCGGCCAATTCAATACGCGACAATTCCAATCTTTTAGCCTCTGTAAAACTCACGGCAAATCTCCGGGAAGCATCAGTTAAACCAAGTATACATGAATCGAGTCTCCGGTTACCTCTAAAAGAATTTGCTTCACTGGCTATTCTGTCAATTTTATATATGGCGTTTTTTATAAGTGCAGGCTTTTCATCCTTGATAGTCTGATATATCGTAGCTGTGAGTTCATTTACTCTGCTTGATAATGGTGTTAACTGCCCTTGATTTAATGAATGAAATACACTTACTGCTTTTTCAAATTCATTCATTTGTATGGTAAATTCATTCACCACAGGTTCATAGGATGCCAATATTTTTTCAAATGATACCACATCTTTTAAAATATTTTGAAAGTCAGCGTTGTTTCCTTTTAAATTTTCTGATTTGCTGGTAAGATCAACAAGTTTAGTAAGCGCATCCTTAAATTTTTCAAGCTTTTTTTTGGCCTTTGTAACGTAATAAGCGTCACCGGTTAAATCATAACATTGAAGCAAGGCCGATACTTCTTTCCATCCCTGATCAAGCAAAAAAGCATCGCTGATAGCAGGTATATATTCAATGGAAAGACTCTTCGTATCTTTTTGAATTGTGCTCATATTGGCAAATGCAACTACATAGATAATTGCCGCAACCAAAATAGTTACTGAAAACCCAAGCCCAATTTTAACTCCAATTTTAAGGTTTTTCCATTTCATAAAGAAAAGTTTAATACTTTTTAATCTACTAAGCTATCATAAAAATAATCTAACACTGATTTTTACGTAAAATTTCGAAATAAGTGGCGAAATATTTTTAATATTTAAGCTAGCAAAATAAAAGAAATATAGTAAATTCATACAACAATTTAATAATAAAAAAAGAATTAATATAACTTTAAACGTAAATAATTCGTAATAATTTTATCCATGAGTTTACTGAATATGAGAAAAACACTTATTAAGAGGTCGATTCTGGCCTGTATTATTTTTCTTCTTTTCTTATCCTGTGGTAAACGAGATAAGGTTAAAATCGGATTTTTGTTCCCAAATATGGTAAGTGACCGGTATCAAAAAGAGAAGGTTTATTTTAGTCAACGGCTGCAGGAACTTGGAGGCGAGGCAATGATTAAGGATGCCAATTATGATGATAAAATACAAATTAGCCAAGCCAAAGAATTAATCAATGATGGTGTTAAAGTTCTTGTTGTTAACTGTTTAAACCTAAATACGGAAGCTGCTATTATTCGCGATGCCCATGATAAAAATGTAAAGGTAATTGCATATGATCGACTTATTCGTAATTGCGACCTTGACTATTACTTATCATTTGACAATGAAAAAGTGGGAAAACTGATGGTCGACTACGTTATTAAAATCAGACCCAATGGAAATTATGTATTGCTTTGTGGTGATAAAGGTGATCAAAATGCCGTGTTTGTGAAGAAAGGCCAACTTGATGCGCTGGCTTCCTCGCTGAGTGCAAAAAAAATTAACATATCTTATAATGTTTTTGTAGAGGACTGGTCAGGCGATAACGCCCGAAATGCTATGAAAAAATATCTCGATCTTTCGGGAGAAATTCCTGACGTAGTGTTATCTTCCTATGATGGTATGTCAACAGGTGTAATTAATTTATTCAAAGAATATAATATACAGCCGGGACAGGTGTTGATGACAGGGCAGGACGCAGAACTTGATGCCTGCCGAAATATAGTGAAAGGATACCAAACCATGACCATTTACAAATCCGTTAAAACCCTTGCCCATAAAGCTGCTGATGTAGCGATGAAAATATCAAAAAATGAAAAAATTGATGACGCTACCGGCAAAGTTTGGAACGGACAAATAGACGTTCCTGCTATACTTCTCGAACCTGCTACGGTTGACATCGATAAAATAAAAACTACTGTTATTGCTGATGGATTTCATACTGAATCTGAAATTTACGGCAAGTAATGTGCCTGTCGGTTCAAAGCCCCGAAACCTGAGTCGTATAAAAATTTAAATTTTAAATACTACAAAACATATTCTAAAATAGTTATTGTTACTTTTGCACAAAGTCAACAATATGCTTAGTTTTCCAAATGCTAAAATAAACCTTGGCCTTAATATTATAGAACGGCGACCCGATCAATTCCATAATATTGAAACTATTTTTTATCCTGTTCCCATCGCTGATATCCTTGAAATTATAGAAAGCACTGAGCTAAAAGGCAACAAAGTTGAAATTGTGATAACAGGAATGGATATCCCCGGAGATTCCGAAAACAATCTTTGTGTTAAAGCTTATAAACTGATGGATAAACTGTATCATCTTCCCCCTGTAAAAATCCATCTTCATAAAATAATTCCTACAGGAGCAGGTTTAGGTGGAGGTTCTTCCGATGGAGCATTCACACTTTCCCTATTGAACGGCCTTTTTTCACTCAATTTAACAAACGCACAACTAATTGACCATGCTGCAGAGCTTGGCAGCGATTGTCCTTTTTTTATTGAGAACAAACCTGCTTTTGGAACAGAAAAAGGAAATATACTCAAAACCATAGCACTTAATCTCTCCGGTTATTATTTCGTATTGGTAAAACCATCCGTATCGGTAGGTACTGCTGAAGCATACAAAGGAGTTAAGCCTTTGAAACCAGAACAATCCGTTAATGCTCTTGTCAAATTACCAATAGCCCTATGGAAAGATAAAATTGTGAATGATTTTGAACAAAGTATATTTCCCAACCATTCTATCATTAAACAGATTAAAAATGACTTTTACGATGCAGGAGCTATCTATGCTTCAATGACAGGTAGCGGCTCTGCGGTGTATGGCATTTTTGAAAAGCAAGTGAGTTTTAAAAATGTTTCACAGCATGAATTTTATTGGGCAAAATATTTATAAAACCTACCACCTATTTTTGTACGAAATTTTATCGTTTTGCCGGAACTGATTTCCATATATAAAGATCATCCCCATAACCTGGCTTTCAAAAGCTGGGATAGCCGTGTTAATCCAGGTGATCCGGATAAGCATCTTTGCCTTAAAGGACTTAGTGGTTCCTCGCGGAGCCTCTTTATCGCTTCTTGCATAGCGAAAAAAAGCGGTTTGCATTGGTTTATTATCCCGGATGGTGAGGAAGCTGCTTATTTTTATGACGACTTATCTCATGTTTTAGATCAGGAATTGGTGATGCTGTTCCCATCTGCATATAAACGATCGGTTAACGAAAATGAAGTGGATGAGGCCGGTTTAATTTTGAGAACTGCGGTCCTCAATTCTCTAAAGAAAATCAAAGAAACGGACAAGCTTATTGTGGTTACCTATCCGGAGGCCATCATGGAAAAAGTGATCACATCCGATAGTTTGAACAGAAATACGCTTGAACTTAAAGTTAACGAGAAAATTTCTATTGGTTTTATAAGGGAAGTACTGGAAGAATATCACTTCGAAGAAACAGAATTTGTATACGAGCCCGGCCAATTTTCAGTTCGTGGTAGCATCGTCGATATCTTTTCGTACTCCAACCACTTACCCTTTCGTATCGATTTTTTTGGTGACGAAGTGGAGTCCATCCGTACTTTTGAAGTGGAAACCCAGCTTTCTCATGATAAACTGGAGGTCATATCCATCATTCCAAACATACAAAAATTAGTTAGTGAAGATAGTGGCGACAGTGTGTTGAAACTTCTTCCCAAAGGAACCATCATATGGAGCGATAACTTAAGTTACAGCATCGATCGTATCAATGACATATATAACGGCGCACCGGAAAAAATAATTTCTGAATTGTCCAAGGAGAAAATATTGCGCGATCACATACTGCAAAACTCCGATGAAGTCAAATTGTTACTCGATCAGTTTAAACATGTGGAATTCGGACAAGGTTGCACATTTCCTGATGTTCTTGAATTTAATACTGCACCTCAACCCGTTTTCAAGAAAAACTTTGAATTGCTTTCCCAAAACCTGCATGAATACAAAGAAAAAGGTTATACTCTCTTACTTTTAAGCGAGAATCCAAAGCAGATAGAACGATTAAAAGATATTTTTACTTCTCTTCCTGAAAAGGTAACATTCGACCCTGTAATTAATTCGATTCATGAAGGTTTTATTGATCACAACCTGAAAATATGTCTCTACACCGATCATCAGATTTTTGAACGGTACCACAAATACCGGATCAACAAACAGTTTGTAAGGAGCGAAGTGTTTACCATCAACGAGCTTCGGGGATTACAAAAGGGCGATTATGTGGTGCATATCGATCATGGTATCGGAACCTTTGGAGGTTTGGGGAGAAACGAGGTAAATGGCCACATTCAGGAGACTATTTGTTTAATATATAAGGACAATGATGTTGTTCAGGTAAACATACATAATCTCCATAAAATATCGAAATACCGGGGCAAGGACGGTACACCGCCAAAAATATATAAATTAGGCACTGCTGCATGGGAGAACATGAAGCAAAGTACTAAAAAGAAAGTCAAGGATATTGCCCGCGAACTCATAGCACTCTATGCAAAACGAAAAGCATCTGAAGGATTTGCTTATGCGCCGGATACTTATCTTCAGGAAGAATTAGAGGCATCATTTATTTATGAAGACACACCTGACCAGCTTAAAGCGACAAAATCGGTAAAAGAAGGCATGGAATCGCCTCATCCCATGGATCATCTGATTTGCGGCGATGTTGGTTTTGGTAAAACAGAGGTGGCCATTCGGGCCGCATTCAAAGC
>CAYZNC010000018.1:0-35713 GCA_964478555.1 uncultured Bacteroidales bacterium
ACTTGGTTGATTGGGAAATTTCTTGTGAAAATCATCAATGTCGCATTGGCGTAGATAATTGAATCCCATTACATCCAGTACTTTAGATGTCCCGTTCCCGCATCCGCCACTGATTGCAATAGTACAGAGGCGACTGGAGTCTAATCTGTGGGCAAAATCCTGCATGGTTTCACCAATACGTGTTCCCAGGATGTTACTCTCAATGACCCATTCCTCATTTCCGAGTGACCAGGCAAAAACGCATGGATGATTGCGATCTTGTAAGATCATGTCCTTCAATAAACCGAGGTGTTCCGTGTTGATCCCCATTAGACGGTTTTCAACAAGTACTAACATTCCAAGACGGTCACATCCATCAAGCATTTCAGGCGTTGGGGGATTATGAGAACAGCGAATAGCGTTTGATCCCATTTCTTTCAAACGTTTAACTCGAAATTCCTGCAGTGCATCGGGGATAGCCGTACCAACACCAGCATGATCCTGATGATCGTTGGTGCCCTTAAGAATTAAATGCTTATCGTTCAGGAAAAAACCTTCATTGGCGTCAAAGCGAATACTTCGAATACCGAAGGTTGTTTCCATCCGGTCAACTTCGCCATTATTTTTTTTGATGGTGGTAACCAGCTTATGCAGGTAAGGTGTTTCGATCGACCAAAGCTTTGCATTTTCCACATTCAATTTGCAGAAAAATTCTTTTTCATCGCCGGCTCTCAGGTTTAATTGTTTGATAGTTCCTGAAGCAACTACTTTTCCATCTGCGTCTAAAACAGTTTGATCGATATCGAAAGTAGCGGCAGTGCGTTCCTGATTTTTAATAGTTGCCCTTGCCGTTATTTCAGCTTTCTTATCTTTTAGTTCGGTGGTTACAAAAACGCCATGGGGAGCAATTTGCAACTGGGCAGTTTTATTTAGCCATACGTGACGATAAATTCCGGCTCCTTCATAATACCAACCTTCTTCCATGGTAACGTCTACGCGGACAGCAATAACATTGACGCCCCCATAATTTAAATAGTCCGTAATATCATATTGAAAATTATAGTATCCGCTGTGTTCCTGGCCCAGATAAAAACCATTCACCCAAACGATAGAATTTCGATGTACTCCATCAAATTCAATAGAGATGTGTTTGCCCAGGTCCGATTCCGGAATGGTAATTGTTTTCCGGTACCAGCCAACACTTGTTTCAGGGTAATTTCTGCCAACTGTTTTGTATCCATGGCTATATCCGGCTTTAGAATCAAAGGGAAGTTCAACAGCCCAATCATGCGGCAGATCAACTAATCGCCAGGCTCTGTCATCAAAATCCTTTGAAGCAGCTCCATCGCCATTACCTGCTTTTGTCATATAAGAGAAGTAGGCCGTACCGTTCACAAAATCCTTATTTGCATCAAATGCATGTCCAAAGGCAAACCGCCAGTCATAATCCATTAACAGGTGTTCTCTTACGAAAGATGAATTTACTTTCTGGTTCACCTGTGCATGGGTTACTCCTGTTAAAAATGCCAGTAGCAGAAACATTACCTTTTGCAATAAGTTATTCATGATTTTATTTATTAAAATTGATATTAATCTTTGTTAAACGAAGATACAAGTATATTTAAAATTTATTGGACTTAACTGTTGAAAAATTACAAAAGCCGGAATTGTTTATGTGGGATTATAAAAATAAAACTCGCCTTGACAATTATACCAATTTTTGGTAACTTTGAGGGAGTTATGAATAGAAATACTTCGATATCAATAGGAGCCTACTTTGACAATTTTATTAAGAGTAGTATATCTGCGGGACGATATAAAAATGCAAGTGAAGTAGTCCGCGCAGGATTAAGGCTTTTGGAAGAGGAAGAAAACAAAATTATTACATTAAGAGAAGCAATTCAAGAAGGGATAAGAGGAATAGCTCCTGATTTCAATCCTGAGACACATTTAGGAAAATTAAAAAATAAAAAGAACCTGAATGGCTAAGTTTGGCAGACTAGCTACTCAAAGCCTTGCATTTTAATGTTTTTCGATATAATCCTTTAATTCTTTGTGCCATTCATCAGGTTCAAATGTTTTAGGAACTGTTTCATCGGCAAATAATAAGTCAATTAAATATTGCGGGTTTTTACCGCCGGTGTATACGGATTTAACGCACGATACACAATACACAACAACATCATCACAGGGCATTTCCGATGTTCGTTTTACCATTTGTTCCTTTACCTTTTCGATTGGAATTTCACCATAAAAGCTATCTCCGCAACAAGTGCTTCTTGACATGGTGTTCTTAGGTTCTACCAGGGTAATGTTCATTTTATTAAGTAGGGTCCTGATGGCATTTTGGACTTTTTCCTTATTTCGGGTGGGACAAGCATCCATAATTGACATACGTTTACCCTGGTAATCCGGAAAATTGAAAAAATCATTTTCTGCTAAAATCTCCCATAACGAAACGGTAGAAGTATTTGGATAATCATTTTCGAATCGCTTGTCACAACCCGGACAAATGTTTATTACTTCGGTTTCTACAGTAAACTCTGGGTCGTGCTGGCAACAAAGCATTAGTTTATCTACTTTACCGATATTTTCATTTAGCATCAAATATACTTTTTCGGCTAATTCCGGTTTATATATCATTAATGCACAACCTGGTGCAAATACTCTTTGGATCATAATTGATGTTTTTTGAATTCAAATGCGTTACAAAGTATCACTTTAAAGTTAATTTACAAAAGCGGTTCTTGTTTAACGTGTATGAGAAATAAAAAGGCCGCACCTAACAAGCGCTTTTGCTGATTTAATGCTGGTTTCCTATTCCCAGTTAACCAATAGGAAGTATTTAGTTGCAGCTGGAGATACTGCATTTATACGTACTTTGACAAACCATTTGATTTATTATTCGAAAACAGGCAATTTTATTGATTTTGTTGATTCGTTAAAGCGATAATAAAAGATTGGGACAAACACTTTCATATACCAAAAAAAGGTATTGTTAAAAGATCAGCCAAGCAGCTAGCAATGCCTAAGCGCTAAACCGGGGGAATTGCAAATTTGAAAGGGAATGACTACATTTAAATCGCTTAACGAACTGACAAGGAAGTGCATCTGAAGCCGGCATTGAGCCTAGCTGCAGACGTTATGCATAACTGTAAAAAAACGCTTCGAACATAAGTACCATATTTGTACTGATTTTTTTTGCTTTAATAACGATTGATGAAATTACTTGTCATATTTCAGATTCAATTGATTATAAAGTTATAAATGGATTTAAATTTGATAAAAAATGGTTGTGGAGTCCAGTGGCAGTCATGCTAAGTTTATAAATTGGAACGCAACTATATTGATGTGAGCAAATTTATAAATGGAATCTATGTTTTAACCATAACCCAAAATGATAATAATAAAATAAATCTAAAATTTATAAAGGAATAACAAGGGTAGTAACGAGTGATAGTACAGTGTCCAAACTCCAGCGCACTGCATACACTCAACATTTATATAGCATTTTAAGAAATTGCCCTATTACTAAAATATATAAAATGAATATTTCAGTTTCAATTACGAAAAAAGAATTTAGAAAAGTCTTATTAAAGTATGTGGTTAGGACAAACATTAACACTAAACGACTGATAATAGCTTTTATAGTATTTTTTTTATTAAGTATTCAATTTGGATCATTAGAATCAAAAAAAATATGGTATGCTTTTATTTATCCATTAGGAGGTATGTTAATTTATGGATTATATTTTTCGCCACTATTTTTGATTCCATTACGAAAGTTTGTAAAAACATTAGATTCAAACGCATATGCAGCATCATACGATATATCTGTTAACAGTAACGGGTTCGTTCTATCGACTAGAGCTGGAGAAAGAACAGTACCCTGGCGTGAAATTATTACGATCAAACATATTGAGAGCTATTTACTAATTAATTTATTGGATGAGTCGATTTATATAATTCCTGAAAACTCATTTAATGAAGAAATAACTGTAATGGATTTTATTCAATCAATTCAAAAAGGAATTCATCAAACTAGGGGTACACTAAATGTTCCATTGTTTCTAAGACCTCCTTATTGGTTGGGCATTCTTTGTTTTATCCCGGTTCTAGGTATATTTATTGGAATAGGATATATCCTTTTAGGGCTTCTGCTCTATAAAAATAAATGGATGGCCATAATTGGTGGACTTGGCATTATGTTCACGTTTATTCTCTACAGCGTTTTATTTCCTCAATTGTGGAGTAAAAAAGAAAGCGACAAACAATTTGCTAACTTAGCTCAGATTCAGTTAAATAATTTAATTAGGGATATTGAATTTTACAAACTACAAAATGGACATTACCCCCAAAATCTGGTGCAATTGAAAAGTTCTAATGCAATGGTCATAATTTTTGATCCACTTCAAATCGGTAATAAATTAAATTCAAATTTCAATTATGTATTGGTTGGCGAAAAATATCGACTTTTTTCATCAGGGATTGATAGAATACCTAATACAAAAGATGATATTTATCCTAACATAAAAGATTCTAGTAAAACGGGATTTATTAAGTAACATGAAATGGGTTAACAATACCTAAGCACAAAGCCGGGTAAATACACGGTAAATAAAATAGAAAAACTGTGCGGGTTTATTATATAATTCCTGTTAAATTTGTTATTAGTAATTAAAAATCTGATGTAAGGCCCGGTTCAAGACTTATAAGTTATTGATTGGAAGCTATTCTAATGCAACAGTAATTAAATTTGAAAAAGTAAATGAGAATCCATTGATAACGAAATAAAAGGTAAAATTTCAATACATGACTATAAGTAAAACAAGCCCTCCCCTTTTCGTCAGTTTGCTAGTTATACGGGGTAAAGACTTTCACTCACCTTCCAAAAAAATAAATCTCTAACTTTTCACAACCACGAAGTAAACCGCCACTTCTAATACCTAATAAGTAACATAAAACATTACTACAATGTGAATTGTACCCCGTACCTTATCAAATAAAAATAAATAATTTGTTAAGTCCTTCTTCCTTAACCTAGTTACACCTTATTTAGTAAATATTTTTCTAAGTATGTAACTTTTCTATTGAGTAAAGGAACTTATATTAAAACCTATTTAAAAAGTGGAGAGAATCAAACAACAGCATTTTTTGAAGTTATACGATCCACAAACCCGGTTTTTGGCATGTTTAACCGCTTTAAATTAAATCTCGACAATGTTGCTGCAGGCATTTATCTTATCTCAATCATCACCGATAAAGGATTTAAAACACAACGGGTTATTATATCGCGATAAAATGCTATGACTAAGCAGAATTTTTAATTCTTAAAACAAACCAAATTATTTAAAAATGAAAAAACGAAACTTAATTTATTTGTCAATATTGATAATTGTCCTCTACATTGCGTCATGTAAAAAAGATAAAATTCAAACATTACCTATATTATCTACAATAGAAGCAAAAGACATCACAGACACAACAGCTCTTGTTGGAGGAAATGTATCAGGCAATGGAAATTCAACAATTACTGTCAGTGGTTTATGCTGGGGAACATCCGCTAATCCTACTATTGCAGATTCAAAAATAATCAATAGTACAGAAGAGGGTTCCTTTACCATTAAACTAAATAAATTAAAGGCTGGAGCAACTTATCATGTCAGAGCTTATGCTAATAATTCAATAGGCACTGGTTACGGTAACGAAATTACTTTTACTACTAAAACAAGTTTACCTACACTTACAACAAGCAATATAACTAATATTTCTTCTGATGCTGCATCAGATGGAGGCAGCATTTCAAGCGATGGAGGAGCACCTGTTACAGCAAGAGGCATTGTTTGGAGTACGAATACTAATCCAACTATTTTCCTAACAACCAAAACTTCAGAAGGAACAGGTACAGGTATTTACTCAAGTGTCCTTACCGGACTTACCAGCGAAACAAAATACTATGTTAAGGCATATGCTACCAATTCCGTTGGAACTGCATATGGTGAGGAAATCACATTTCAAACAGCTTCAGTATTTGCTAAAATGGACAGTGCTATAGCAAATAAAATGGATCAATATAATATTCCGGCAGTATCCATTGCAATTATCAAAAATGAAAAACTAGTTTATGTGAAATCATATGGTTATTCTGATAAAGAGGCAAATACCGTTGCCTCTATTGATGACCTTTATAGGATTGCAAGTGTTTCAAAACCAATCACCGCAATAGCAATATTAAAATTAGTACAAGACGGTTTGATATCACTGGATCAAACAGTGTTTGGAACAAACGGAATTTTAGGAAACGACTATGGTATAACTCCAGCTGGCTCCAATAAAGATCTGATAACTATCAGACATCTGTTAGAACATAAATCAGGATGGACAAATACCCCAAATAACCCAATGTTTAACAATTTAAGCTATACCCAATCGCAATTATTAACAGACGTACTGATAAACAGACCTTTAACGTATCAACCCGGGTCAACTTATTACTACCTAAATTTTGGTTATTTCTTGCTTGGTAGAGTAATTGAAAAAATTACGGGAGTAACTTTCGAAAGTTATGTTAAAACAAATATTTTACAGCCTTGCAGTATCACTGAAATGCGAATTGGGGGAAATACTTTGAATGATAGATTTCCAAAAGAAGTTAAGTATTATCAAAGTGAGTCAAGTCCATATTCAATAAATGTGACAAGAGCGGATGCCTGTGGAGGATGGATTGCATCTGCAACAGATTTAGCAAGGTTTATTGTAAAAATCGACCGAAATACATACAGACCGGATTTAATTTCAACAAGCCTGCTCAACCAACTCTATTTCGGATATTTGAAATGGGTTCAGTATGGTTCCTTGCCTGGAACTTCCGCAGTCTTATGCAGGTTAAATAGTACCTTTAGTTTTGTGGTGTTAGCCAATACAAGAATTAATAGCGCTGAAGATTCAATAAACGTCGAATTGAACAATACAATAACAGAACAAATAAATTCAATATTGAATTGGCCAACATATGATTTATTTTAGACATCTCAGTCCTTGATAATCACAAATAATTCTCTGATAATGACAAAAATATAAAATATAGATCTTCTACAAATATTGTCCTTCACCTATTAATAATTAAAAATATGAAAATACATCGTTCAAAACTTTTATTTGTTGGATTAATACTATTGATGAATAGTTTCGTCCTTTTTTCAAGAACAATCACAACAATCGGGATTAATGACAGCATTTACGCAGTAAGGCAAGAGCTTAAGCCTTCATTTTTTAATAAGATTTTCGGAAGATTATCCAAAAAAAACGCTTTTGTTGACATTAATAATCTACTAGCAACCAAACCAATGATGGAAGTCAGTGCGGTTGAAGTCACAGCCATTGTTTCTAAATACAAAGTTAAGGTAACTAAATTTAAAGGCGATCTGCTCGACCTATATAAAATATATCTTAAACATTGCTTTGGAGATATGTTAATTACAGATGATGAGACAAAGAACCTCAATCATCTTAAATTAATTTTAAATTTAACAAATTCTGATACCGACCGATTGTTTGATGATATTGCCTTTGACTCCTATAAAATCGTTTTTAAAGAGATTATCAGCAATGGAAAAATTGACAATTCCGAACAAGAAACATTAGAAAAATTAAAGATTACTTTTCATTTGCCAAAAGACTCTGCAGATAAGTTTGAATCCGTAGCAAAGCTATCATTTGTTACAAGTTATTTAAGCAAAGCCATTGCTGATAAGCGATTATCTCCTAACGAGTTAAATGAGTTTGAAAGTATTTCTAAAAATCTTGGTGTACAGGTCGAAATGAATGAAAATAAAAAAGCTGAGTTAGAGAAATATAAAATGTATTGGCTGGTAGAGAATGGAGATATTCCGGTTTTAAAGGCAGAAGATGTATCACTTCAAAAAGGAGAAAAATGTTTCTTTTATACAAAATGTGATTTTTATGAAGTTCGGAATGTTACGAAAAGTATCAACTATAGTGGATATGTCCATACCATAAAAGTTGGCAGAGGTTGTTACTATCGAAGTGGAACAACCTATCCTGAAAGAATTAAAAGTAAAGAGTTAATGTTACTTGATGCCGGGGCTTTGTATTTAACAAATAAGCGATTGATTTATGTGGGTAGTAATAAAAATATCAGTATCAGACTAACGAATATTCTTACTTTAACACCTTTTTCGGACGGCGTTGAAATTTCGAAAGAATCCGGTAGAAATCCAATTTTTAAATTTAACGCCGATTCAGAATTATTTGCCATGATACTAACCCGGCTGATAAATGAGTAAAAATGAAACTTAACGCAACAAAAAATGCACAATTTATAAAACCTATGACCGTTTAATGGGAAGTTATTATCAAAAAGTAAAAGGATTGGTTAATTTTGAAGATTTATTTACACAGGAAAAAATTAAAGATTTTAAATTGACTGGTGTAAGGAAATAATTGAAATATACGTCTCTTATAAAATACCCACAGCTCAATGAGAATAAGCATTTTATATTTTTTGATTCTGATCTCCTTTTTATCCTGCAACAAACGGATAAATGTATTCAAAACAGGGACGCTGAGTTCGAAGAACTATGGAGATACCTTAGCATACGATATAAACAATAAGTTTATTGTGCTGCCTGTAAAGGTTGATGGCAAACCAAGAAAAATGGTGTTTGATACCGGATCTGATTTTGTTGCATTTGCTAAGGATGGCTCAAGTTCAAAAATCAAATGTAATCTTAAAGATGCAAATGGTAATGTAACGCTTTGTAATGTTGCCCAAATACATTTTTTTGATATCTCAAATACCAGCATCACTGATTTATATTCGTTAAATCTTGATTTGCCAGCGCCTTTTTTATGCTTTAGTGAGGGAATCGTTGGAAATAATGCTATTAAATCAGGTAATTGGTTAATTGATGAAAACAAAGTTATATTTTCCAAAAATCCTTTTGAAATTTTAGACAAACAAGTGTCCCTGGATATTTTTTATTATGATTCAAATCGTTTACATTCAAATGTAACAATGAATGGTAATCGGCTTGATACTTGCTTATTTGATTACGGAGGTTTATATGATATTGAATTATCAAAAAGCTATTATGAGAGAAATATAACAAGCCTCAAACCAAATAAAATAACACAGCAGATTAATACAACGTATGGAGTCAACGGCAAATCATCGCCAGATACAGTGCTTCGTTTAAATTGTAATATTAATTTTAGCGGTTTTAAAATAGATAGCGTAAATATTGTGATTAAAAACAAAGGTGAAAACTGTGTTGGTTTGCTGTTTTTAAAACGATTTGAAAAGGTAGCCATTAATAATACGAATAGAAAATTGGTTTTTGGTAATTTAATTAAGGCCACAAAACCTACACCGCAAGAATGTTTGTTTTCATTTGATTTGATAAATGGATTTTTCGTTGTTGATAAAAAAATATTAAACGAGCCAAACTCATCAGCATTAAATATTGGCGATAAGTTTGTTGAAATAAATACAAAGAAAAGTGCTGACTTAAAAAACTATTGCGATTTCCTCGTATTTAAGGATAGTCTGATGAAATTTGAAATGTTGGAATTAAAAACAGTTGAAAATAAAATAATTAAAATAATTAACCGACGCTAAGGGCATTTAAACCTCAACAAAATGTGATTTTTGTATTATCCCTTCCTAAAGAAAAACGATAAAGTAGATTTTAAAATTCATTTTAATGCAATTTGTGTTAATATTGCAGATAATCGAAATTAACAACGATAGAAAAAGATTAATCAAATAATATAAAAAGGCAACAACGATAAACATTACATAACATGAAAAGATTAGTATTTACAGGAATGCTTTTGATGATTATAACGATTAAGGGGGTTTCTCAGATTGAAAAAAATACCATACTTGTGGGTGGATACGCCAATTTCACCTTTACAAAGTACAATTCCGTTTTTAACTTAAATCCTAATTCCGGAATATTTTTAACGGATAGATTCTGTTTAGGAATTTCGCTACCTCTTGCTTATACTTCAGGTGATTTATACTGGGGATTTGCTCCTTTTGGAAGATATTATTTTAAACCAAAAGAGTCAAGAAGTTTATTTATTTCGGGATCAATTGGTATGACAAGCTTTCTTAATTCAGATCATACCCTCACAAACACGGCATTAATTTTAGGTATTGGACATGTTTGGCTATTGAATAAGAGTGTTGGATTTGAAACAGAAGCGCGAGTAGGGACAAGTTTTGATAATATAATAGCAGGATTATTTTTTGGATTTCAAATCTATTTTAATAAATCAAATGATTAATAACAAAAAATTTAACTTGCCACAATCATTAGAAATCAGGGAAGCGCGATTTGAAATACTTGAAATTATCAGTAAATTTGTCGAGTCCAATCTAAACCTGTTGTGAATGAATATCTATTATTTTTTGAAAACAGGAATTAAAACCATAGTTTTTATGAAAAACAATAAAAATATTTTGATTATCTGCTTACTAATAAGCACTTGTCTGCCAATTGTTCGTGCAACCATAACCTTACCGAACATTCCCTCTACCCAGTTCCTGATAACCGATTACGGAGCTGCTACTTCAAGTCTTGATAATTCAGCGGCTATCAATGCGACCATTGTTGCGGCGAACAATGCCGGAGGTGGTACAGTTGTTATCCCTGCCGGCACTTTTCTGAGTGGTCCTATTACCATGAAAAGTAATATTAATCTTTATATATCAGCCGGAGCCATCCTGCAGTTAATGCCTTACGGAACCGGAAACGGTATTCCTACTGGCTCTTACCCCAATAACGGAACAGCCGATTCGTATGCAAACTTTATTTATGGGAGCGGACTTAGCAATATCGAAATCAGCGGTTCCGGAGTAATCGAAGGCAATGGCACCGATTGGTGGACTGCCTATAATGCTAATAGTAACATTTCCAGGCCCGGCATGATCCGGTTTAAAGCCTGCAATACGGTTTTAATCACTGGCATTACACTACAAAATGCCCCGAATGTTCACATTACCCTCGGACAAAGCGGAAGCAATTATGGCTCGAACGGAACAATTTCGAACATCACCATTATTGCACCTTCCACTTCACCCAATACCGATGCCATCGATACCTGGTACTGGAACGGAATTAATATTGTAAACTGTAATCTTTCCGAAGGCGATGATAATGTGGCCATGGACAGTTATAGTCAGAATATAACTATAAAAAATTGCACCTTCGGCAGCGGTCATGGAGTATCGGTGGGAAGTTACGCTATCAATGTAAATAATGTTACCGTGGATAGTTGTAAATTTAACGGAACAACCAACGGAATCCGCCTTAAATCCAATCGTACGCGTGGTGGGCTAGACTCAATATTTGTATACTCGAACATTACCATGAATAATGTGAAATATCCCTTTTACATTACCAGTTGGTATGATAAAGAACCTTACCCTGCTTCGGCTCAGACGGCAGCTGCTATCACAAGTACCACACCCTTATGGAAAAACATTACCTTTAAAAATATCGTAGTTACCAATGCTACCTACGGCGGAATTATTTACGGATTACCGGAAATGTATATCAACAATGTTGTTTTCGATAATGTGCAGATTGCAGCAACTTCGAAGGGATTGGTTACGAATTTTATAAGCGGGCTTGTATTCAAAAACTGCTCATCCATCACCATCCCAAGCAGTAAAGGGCAAGCAATTGTTCCCTACGCAGCAACAATAAGCGGTATTGATACCACAACAGGAGCTTCAACCTCGTGCTCACCACCCACAACTGTCAATGATATAAAAGTTACCAGCTCAGTTTCCTGTTTTCCCAATCCCATAAAAGGAGATAATTTTACCATAAATGCTCATTACGGCATTAATAAGGTCCAGATTTATAACATGGCTGGAGAAGAGATCAAAGAACAAAACGGGAACCTGTTGACTCAACTAACTGTAAATGTAAAAGGACTTCCTGCCGGATTTTATATTGTCAATGTCACATCGGGCAATGGCGAAGTTAACTCGTTGAAGTTGATCAAAGAGTAAATGGATTTTTATGCTTCAGTGATTGCATTAGCGGGTTTTTGCAAAAAAGAAATCATTCAACAAATTTAAACTATATCCATATGAAAATTAGAAATTTTATTATCCTTGCCTTTTTTACTTATTTAGCAACTGGTGGATGTAAAAAAGAAGGCCCAGAAGGAAAAAAAGCGTTACTTGATCTTATTATAGAACCCCAAGGGTTGAATTGTACTTCTGGTGGATATAAAGTTATTTCAGGTATTGATTTAAATAATAATAATATACTTGACACCTCTGAAATTCAAAGTACGAAATACATTTGTAATGGAAATAATGGGAACAATTCACTTTTAAGTGTCATTCCAGAGCCTGTTGGAACAAATTGTTCTGCCGGTGGATATAAGGTTGTTTCAGGTATTGATTTGAATGGTAATAATATTCTTGATGTTAGTGAAATCCAAAAAACGGTATACATATGTGATGGAGTTGCAGGGAATAATTCTCTCATGAACGTTATACCGGAGTCTGCCGGAACAAATTGTTCATCAGGCGGATTTAAGGTCATATCTGGAGTAGACCTAAATAATAATAATATTTTAGATGAAAACGAAATTAGAAATACTGAATATATATGTAATGGAAATGATGGTGGTTATGATAAGGTAATCAGATTTGATTTTTGGGAGTCGAATTATTCCTGGGTAACAAATTCTGAAAAAATCTTACAGGATAGTATTATGCACATTAATTTGGCAAATTATTCTAAAATTGATTCCATATCATTTGAGGCTAATATATACAGTTCAAGCGCATCGGTATATTGTGAATTGGAATTGATAAATTTACAAAATAATCAAGTGATTAACGGCTCAAAATTGTCAACGAATTCCACAAAATGGGTGTGGGTAAGAACACAGACAAACTTTTTAAGCAATATGCCTACTGGAGAAATTTCATTAGGGCTTAAATTGAAGCCTTCCACAAATGGTACAAATGTGTCGTTAAGAAATGCTGTTCTTAATCTATATAGAAAATAAGTTTGTAGTTCACATCAAGTTTCTTAATTTGCCACTTAACATAAACGTTTAACGGTCTTTGTAAAACGAAGCCTGACGTATTTACTATTTTTAGAGGTTTATTTTTTTTATTCACCATAAAAAATGCAAAAATTATGGTCATTAGACAGGAATTGCAAAAAATGGAAGAGCAATGAACAACAGATACCATTATAAATAGCTATTAACCAACATACTACTAGCTTAAAATGAACTATAAAAATCTGGATCAACTTACCAGGAATAAAATTTTAAAAGAATCTTTAATCACGGATAAGGTGAAATTGATTGAGCGACATGGATTAATTGCCAATGCTGATTTGAAATGGATTTCGAAAAAAGAAAATTCGCATGAACAGGTTTATTTTACGCATACCTTTGCGATCAAATCTGATTTATTAGGATTAGTGTTCAGAATAAACAAGCTTTGCTTTGCAAAACTTAAATATTTTCGATTAAACCTTGATAAATTTGAACCTTATATTTACAAACCGGAAATTGGATTTGAGAAAACTGAATTATGGAACGCCGATTTCTTAAAACATATAGCAAGCGGACTAATTATCGATTACAGATTCTTACAAAGAATAGTAAAAATTGATGACTTTAAAAAGTTTTGTTTATACTTGGAAAGCCACGAATGACAGTAAAATTTGTAGCCATATCTCGAAGTGATGATAATTTTTGCAAATGTAAACATTGCGGAGTTATCATTGCCAAAATTACATCAGACAACTTAATTCCTTCGTTTGAAGAATACTACCAAAAAGGAAACGTGCCTGTTCCGAATTTTGGATGGTTTTGTTCTCAGGATTGTGCTAATAGATATGAAAAGGAAAAAGACATTAAATTTGCAAGGACAAAAAATGGTAAAGTTGATTATTATAACGAATGAAATAAGAATAAGGCACGATTCATGCAATAAGCTACAGCAGATAATCTATCGAAATGAAAAAATGGCTTACCAAACAAGGAAGCGAGATTTATCGGGTACTTCGAAAAGGAAGTAATGCATATCTGATTTCGACAAATCAAAAGTATATTTTAGTTGATACGGGGTATCAATCATCCTATACCAAACTAATACAAAATATTCGATCATTAAAATTAGAAAAATCTACTATCGATACCCTTATACTTACCCATACTCACTTTGATCATTGTCGGAATGCGTTCTCCATAAAAAGGGATTTCGGCAGCAGAATCATAATGAGCGAATATGAGTGCCCAAACGCAATTGCCGGGTATACTCTGTTGCCAAAAGGAACTTTCCGGATCACCAGGTTACTTTCCAATTTAGGAAATGCAATTGGTAAAAAGCTATTTGGTTATCATTCATTTTCCGCTGACACCTGTATAACTGACAGATACGATTTGAATAATGAGGGATTGGGTATTCAATTGATGAAAACAAACGGACATTCTACCGGTTCCATAAGTGTGATTGTTGACAATGAGATAGCGATTGTCGGGGATGCTATGTTAGGGCGATTCAAGTGGACCATCTTTCCGCCATTTGCCGACAATGTCGATGAAATGATCAGCAGCTGGGGAGAATTGCTAGAGACCGAATGTAATACCTTTCTGCCGGGACACGGAAATGAAATAAAACGGGAGCTCCTTCAAAAACAATACTTGAAATATCGTTACGGCTCCGCTCATCGTCCGGCTAATTCAAGAAAGCAAAATCGTGCAAATGAATAATAACCTCGATGATTCATATCAGGTATGAGCCAAAAAATAATATTCCGTATTTTGATTAAAGTGATCACAAAATTGCCTTTTGGATAAACTCTTTTTTTCATCCCTTAACCAATCTTTAAGCGTAGAAATTTTTAATTCCACACCAGCAAAAAAATCAAACACTAGCTCAGGTGTAGTCCCGTAATAGTCACTCCCTCCTACGCCACTTTCAAAAAGAATGTATGGCTTACAGGCATCTATTATTCCTTTTCCGCCTTCTAAAACAGCAAGTTCGGCACCTTCTACATCTATTTTTATGAAATCAATTTTTTTATGCTTATCCAATATCGAATCTAACGTGCCGATTTGAACTTCAATTTCTTCTATTTCAGGATTTTTAATAACGTATTTTCTTTTTTTTATTCCGCTAAAAGCAGGCGCATTTTTTACAAATTGAAATGTTGTTTTTCCGGTATAATTACCTAAAGCCGTAGATGATACGAAACATCTTTCAGCGTATTTTTTTTTCAGGTTTTCGTATAATAAAGGAATAGGTTCGAACGCAAAATGATTCCCGTTTGGGGCATACTTCAAAAACAAATCTAATATTTCTCCTTTATGAGCTCCTATGTCAATACAATTTGAAAGGCTGGTAATCGTTTTAGCAATAATCTTCTCTGTAAGACGATCATACTTAAGATTTCTTGTTATGTCTAAATGCAAATAAATCAATATCTTTCTTAACAATACTTTAATATAATCCTTCATAAACCAAAAATAAAATTATCGTTCTTTTTACACATTTTAAAGGCTCACCCGTTTGAAAGATATAAAAATTATATCATACCATAAAATTCAGGCGCGCATGGGTGTGTTTCTGAGAAGTTTGAAAAATTGGATAGATCCTATTTAAATATTTGGAAATAAGAAATAAAGGTGCTACTTTCGAAACTAGGTACGTTGAACTGAACATAACAAAAATTATACAATCGCTTGTCTTTTGATAATTTCAAGGCTTTCCGAATGATTTCCTGAACATAAGAAATACAAAATAAAAACTTTATAACATCAAATTTATGACCACAAAATTTAAGACAAGATTTTGGAATTTAGGCAAATGGTTCGGCGGGCTTTTCGTGTTTCTCTTCATTTTCAGGTTACTCTATGGTTATATAGCAACCGATAACCCATATAACAACGATTATAGCGGTGATTTTTTCAGCAGTGTAAGCAACTTAAGAAAAAATTATGCCTCTGAGAAAATTATAATGAAGGGTGATGTGCAACAACAATCCAACATCGCATCCAATCAAAAGTTTGAAAAAACGGCCGCCATAAAGTCAAAATCTTCTGAATTTGACCGGGATGAAAAGATAATTAAAGCAAAAACAAAGGCTTATAATGCTGTAATTCAATATGAACAAAACCTGGGACAAAAAGGTGACAGACAAATTCACCTATTAATCGGCGTTAATCCTGTACTTTTTGACTCATTCTATATGGACATTAAAAAAATAGGAGTTATTAAAGCCATTGAGGTTACCAAGGTTGATAAAACCAACGAATTCCGGCAACTGAATGCAAAGAAAACGTCGGTAGAAAAAGCATTACAATCGTTAAATGAGCTAAAATCAAAAGGTGGCCAAATTTCGGATTTTGTCGCACTTAACGATAAGATTTTAGAAATTGAAGATAAATTGCAGGCACTTGGCGTAGAACTTGGCAATTTTGATGCTGAAAATGAATTTTGTACAGTTAAACTTTCCCTTTACGAAGGAGCGACCGAAAAAAATATTAGTTTCATGCGCAGATTAAAAGTAGCATTAGAGTGGACCATTAAATACTTCGCTCTTGTCGTATTCACATCACTTGGACTTGCATTAACAATATTTGTACTGTTGCTAATCGTCGACAAACTGAAAATAATTAATGCGGTAAAAAACAAATTGAATGAATAAATGCAAATCACTAATTATATGATATGTTTTTTAAAATTTAAAACATGCACGTATATAATAAATTATCAATATGAAAAGACCTTTACTCCTTAATGCTTTCTTTATATTGTTTACACCAATTATCGCTCAGACAGTGAAAGATGTAGATAATAACGTTTATAAAACAGTAACTATCGGTACTCAGGTTTGGATGGCGGAAAACCTTAAAACTACTCATTACCGGAATGGAGATTCAATTCCATATGTTTTAAATGACATTACTACATTGGAAAACTTAACTAAAGGGGCCTATGCTCCTTATAATGGTAATATTTTTGATTTAGAAACTTACGGTTGTTTATATAATTGGTATGCTGTTGCCGATAATCGAAATATTGCTCCTGTAGGTTGGCATGTACCATCTCAATCTGATTGGGAAATTTTATTTAATTATCTGGGAGGTGACAATATTGCATCTGCTGAACTAAAAGAAAGTGGGACAGCCCATTGGAAAATGCCAAACAGTGGTGCAACTAACTCAACTGGTTTCACAGCCCTAGCTGCAGGCTATATAAGTAGTGGCCCATGGATTTCTTTTAAACTGTCACTTGGCCTTTGGTGGACTTCAAATGAAACTTCCGGCAAGATTGCAAAGTATTACAGTATGTATTACAATACCAGTAGTATGCTTTTGGATTCTACCATTAAGTTCAATGGTTTATCTATACGGTGCGTAAAGGATTTGAATACCTCATTAACGGAGGTAGAGAAATTCCATGATATATTTATTTACCCCAATCCGGCTAAAGATTACCTGATAATAAAAAAGCTTCCTGTTATTAGAGAAAGAAATGTAAGGATATTCGATTTAGCAGGTCATTTGGTATTTGAAAGTCAGATTGAAAACGAACAGATTTATATTCAATTTCTTAATCCAGGTATTTACGTTTTAAAAATTGACAATAATAATTTTAAATTCATCAAACAGTAATTGAATTTATTTAAAAATAGTTGAATTTAACGTAAAAAATAAAAGCTGGAAAAAATTACGAAAAACAAAAAATATGAATAAAATCACTACTTTTTTAATCTTGCTTGCTATTGTAATGACAACTTCAAGCTGTAACAAAAACAGGATCTTTTCAGAACAAAAAGACTTAACAAATCATCGTTGGGAAAAGAATAATGCCTTTGTTTTTACCCCCGAAATATCCGATACGTCAAAATCTTACAATTTTTATTTTTGTCTCCGGCATGTTTATGGATTTCAGCCAGCAGGTTTTAAGATAAAAGTAGAAATGAGTGTCCCTTCCGGGCAAGTAATGACCAAAACATTTCCAATCTCATTCTTTGATAACAAAAAACATCTTTTGAGTGATTGCTCCGGAGATTATTGTGACTTGGAAACATTGATTGAAGAAGGATTCAAATTTACCGAAACCGGTAAATACCAATTTAAAATTTTATATGATATGGAGGCGAAGGCAATTCCTAATATTCTGCAGGTAGGTTTAATGATCGATAAAAAATAAACATTTTATTTGAATATGCTTTAGACCTCAAAGGTTTTTGAAACCTTTTAGGTCTCTCATTAACATTAAATCAGACATTTAAAAGAACCATCCTAAGCTATATTTTTTGCTAAAACAATGATGAACAATAAATTCCAGGAAGTTATGTCCCTAAGGACAGATCAAGAACTTATAAAAATTGTAACGGCCCTTCGGGAAGATTATCAACCTGAAGCAGTTATAGCCGCAGAAAAAGAGATTGAAATAAGAAATTTGGACATTCATCGCATTGAACCTTCCGTTAATAATTTGGCTGATCAGGAAAAGGATGATAAATCTCTTGATTTTAAATTGGCAAACTCAATGAACAGATTTGCCGGATTTTGTATCGATATGGTTGTTTTCTTTTTAATTGCTTGTGTTTTGGTTTTAGTTGTTGACTACATATTTTCCGGGTTAAACCAGGGAATAATTGCGGTATACGTATATTTTGGATATTATATTTTTATGGAATTTACTTTCCAAAAAACGATTGCTAAGTTTATCACCAAAACAAAGGTGGTTATGTTAGATGGGCAAAAACCTTCAATAGGTTCTATTATAATCAGAACAATATTTAGATTGATACCATTTGACGCGATAACCTTTATTTTTACAAAGCGTGGTTTTCATGATTATTTATCAAATACGGCCGTAATAAAGGAATAAATTACAGCCTTTCTACGATGATTTATTGCAAATGGAGACCAGAACTTTTACGCAAAGTTTTTGTTAGTTCTCTAAACAGACTTCATGCAAACTTATATAACCATTCTTCGGGGCATCAATGTCAGCGGACAAAAATTAATTAACATGGAAGTTCTGAAAACCCATATGAAGGACTTGGGCTTTAAAAACATTAAAACATATATTCAAAGTGGTAACTTAATTTTTGAGCATGAAAAAGTTGGTCTATCCAAATTAGCAAAGCAAATCGAGGATCAAATCATGCAACAATATGGCTTTCAGGTACCAGTAATTGTAAGAACGCCGGAGAATCTTGAACACATACTAACAAATAACCCCTTTCTAATCACAAGAAAAGAAGACATTAACAAACTTCATGTTACTTTTTTATCAGCCGAACCAAAACAGGAACATTTAGTTAAAATAAAACTACCCGAAAACACTACAGATGAGTTTGTAATATCCGGCGACCATGTGTTTGTATTCTGTCCCAACGGCTATGGAAATTCTAAAATAAATAATAGTTTTTTTGAAAATAAGTTAAAAGTTACCGCAACCACCCGAAACTGGAAAACGGTTATGAAGTTGGCTGAAATGGCACGGAACTAGTTCAAAGTACCTAAAATTGCAACCCCAAACCCTCCGCCAGTGGTCGGATAAACTTTAAAAAAGGGGCCATAACAAGTAGATTGCACAGGAAAATCAAAAGTTAGCTAAGTTATCAAATTATAAGTGCCGCAAACAATCGGATTCACTGGCGACAGCACGACATACGAATGGCATTGATCTTAATCGATACGACGCCATTCGCTGAAAAAATGGTACGTGGATCAGACCTGACAGGTTTTGAAAGCCTGTCGGCTCTCTTTAGTGTGCGGTAATATTATTTTTCGGCTCTGCAATCAACACTATAAGAAACATCTCCCTCCAGTATTTTCGTTTGATCAAAAACCATTTCTATTTGCTGGCTTTCATTGTATTTCAGGAAAATGGATTTGGACTTATTATAATCATGCCCGTTTTGCTTCACATGAAATGTAACCAAAATGTTCCCATCTGCTCCCTGATTCAGAATGGTGGTATAAATGGTTGATTTTAATTTCAATACTCCGGTTTTTGAAAAATCGGAACTGGTCATAACTACAATCGGCTTTGGAGTGGTTGCTTTAACCTTGATTTCCTGTGCAGGTTTAGAACGACTTATGATGACAATCACAGCCCCAACAATTACCAGTAACGCAACCATAATAAAAGCCTTGGAAATCGCAGGTTTTTTTATCTGCGGTGCTTCTTTTATAAGGCCCTTTAATTCTCCAACTTTACCAGCGGTTGTCCAGTCATCCAGTCCATCAAACCAAATGGGTGTATCGTTGGTTATTCCTTTAAATTTAAGTTCTTCGAAATCAAAAGGCCCCTCGTGAGTTTTACCATTATGAAGAAAATATTTTTTCATAGAAGCAAGTTACGAAATATTCGCAAAAAGTACTGAGTACTAAGTAAGAAAGTATAAAGACTTGCTGTTATCACTTTACAAAACTCTCGAAATAAAGCTCTTAACCTTCTAGGCAAGCTTCATTTAAAAAGCTAAAGGCAAAAAAGTCTTCTCTACTCGGTACTTAATACTCAATACTTTTTTTCCTACTTTTGTTATTCGATGGAACCTGATTCAAAAAAAAATTTGCGAAAGATTATCCATGTTGATATGGATGCTTTTTATGCGTCCATTGAGCAACGGGATCATCCTGAGTTTCGAGGCAAACCTGTTATTGTTGGTGGATCGCCCGAAAACCGGGGCGTTGTGGCCACAGCCAGTTATGAAGCCCGCAAATTTGGCATTCACTCCGCAATGTCCTCAAAAAGAGCGTTGCAGCTTTGCCCTAAAGCTATTTTTGTACGACCACGCTTTGAGGCCTACAAGGAAGCCTCCGAAAAAATACGCGAAATTTTTTCCCGATATACCGATCTGATTGAACCCCTTTCCCTGGACGAGGCTTATCTGGATGTAACACAAGATAAGCAAAACATTGGCTCTGCAATTGAAATAGCCAAGCTAATAAAACAAGCTATTAAAGATGAATTGAAATTAACCGCTTCGGCAGGTGTTTCCGTAAACAAATTTGTGGCAAAAATAGCCTCCGATCTTAAAAAACCTGATGGCTTGATGTTTATAGGCCCTTCAAAAATTCAGTCCTTTATGGAAAAGCTTCCGGTAGAAAAATTTCATGGCGTTGGAAAAGTAACCGCCGAAAAAATGAAATCGATGGGTTTGCATACCGGGGCCGATTTAAAAAAACTGACTGAACAGGAACTTGTAAAATCTTTTGGAAAAGCAGGCCGGTTTTATTACAGTATTGTGCGGGGAATCGATGAACGATCTATAGAACCTCATCGCGAAACAAAATCAGTGGGCGCCGAAGATACTTTCCCTTACGATCTGGAAATTTTTGATGAACTGATGGATGAACTGAACCGGATTTCACTAACGGTTTACGATCGCTTAAAAAAATATGGATTAAAGGGCCGTACGATTACCTTAAAAATAAAATACAGCGACTTTAAACAGATTACCCGCAATAGATCATTTCCGCATCCTGTTGACGATTTAACTATCATTCGTGAAACTGCAAAAAATTTACTAATGGAAACCGGTATTGAAAATGTAAAAATAAGATTGCTGGGTGTTACTCTTTCCAATTTCGGAGAACCCGTGCCACCAGCAAAAAAACACGATAAATCAGGGCAGTTAGACTTATTCGAGTAATTAATAGCCTTACCTTCAACGCAACAAATTCATGCCTCAGCACTAGACCCGCAGGGTTTTCAAAACCTTGAGGGTCTGATTAAAGGCGATGAACAAGTTGACAAAATCTTACCTTAAACCTATGAAAATCATCATTGCCCCCGATTCTTTTAAAGGTAGTTTAACCAACCTGGAAGCTGCATCTGCAATGGAGCGTGGAGTTCATGCTGCAATTCCAAACGCGGAAGTTGAAATTATTCCCATAGCGGATGGTGGCGAAGGTACCTTACAGGCACTTGTTGCTTCAACAAACGGACAGTTCATTAAAGCCGAAGCCATTGATCCGATTGGCCGGCCTGTTACAAGACAATTCGGAGTTTTGGGCGATGGTAAAACAATTATCATTGAAATGGCAGAGGTTTCCGGTTTGCTGTTGTTAAAAAAAGCAGAACGCAACCCGCTTATAACCTCAACCTATGGGACAGGAATGTTAGTCCGTAAAGCACTTGATTTGGGTTACCGTAAATTCATTATTGGTGTAGGAGGATCTGCTACCAATGATGGAGGTGCAGGCATGGCGCAGGCTCTGGGTGTAAGGTTTCTCAGAGAAGATAAAACGGAAATTTCAGAAAATCTTTGCGGGGAATTATTGAGTGATGTTGTGGCAATAGATGTTAGCAAATTACATGCTGCTATCAGCCAAAGTCACATAGTGGTGGCCTGTGATGTTAGAAATCCTTTACTGGGAAAATTTGGATGTACACAGGTGTATTCCCCTCAGAAAGGTGCAACACCCGCAATGGTGCAACAACTTGAAAGAAATATGGCTATGTTCACAGAGTTGGCTGAAAAAACCACTGGTTTGTCCGTACGGAATATTCCCGGGGCCGGTGCTGCAGGTGGTTTAGCAGCGGGGTTTATGCTATTTTTGGGCGCCAAATTTCAACCGGGTATAGATATTGTTTTGGATGCATGCGGATTTTCTGAAAGAATTAAAAATGCAACGTTCATCCTCACCGGAGAGGGTAAAATCGATAGACAAACCTCCTTTGGTAAAACTATTTCAGGGATTGCCTTACGTGCAAAACCTTTGAACATACCGGTAATAGCTTTTGCGGGTATCGTAGAAAATGCAGCCGATCTGCTTGATATAGGAGTGACACAATACTATTCGATACGCCCGGAATCGATGTCATTAGAACAGTCCATGGCTGATGCTGCTTTATTATTACAAAACTCCGTAGAAAAGGTTTTGCGGGAAATGACTTCCAAGCCAATTCGAGACGCAGAGAATGCATGATATTTTGTAGTAAAGTTAAACCAGATCCTTAGGATCGGCAGTATGGTAGCTCTTTATAGTAAAACGATTCTCTTTCGCCGCACGAGCCCTTTTGAGAGAATCTATAAATTATGACTGCGGCGCTCGCAAAAATTTTGGAATGAGCACGGTTATTCATATATCCTCAGTACAGTATAAAAATCCTTGCCAGCTTTTGTGAATCCCTTATTCATTTTCCAATTTTTTTGTTCTCAACCGTAAACTATTGCTTACTACGGAAACTGAACTTAAGGCCATAGCAGCGCCAGCAATCATAGGATTTAGCATAAAACCCCAGATAGGATATAAAATACCCGCCGCAATCGGTATCCCTATTAAATTATAAATAAAAGCCCAGAATAAATTTTGATGTATGGTTCTTACGGTCAGTTTTGATAATCGCATCGCTTTTGAAATCAGTTGAAGATCCGATGAAATAATGGTCATTTTGGCCACATCCATAGCAATATCAGAACCTTTTCCCATTGCTATTCCAACATCAGCCTGCGCCAGGGCATGCGAGTCGTTAATGCCATCGCCCACCATCGCTACCACTTTTCCCTGATCCTGCAAATGATGGATAAAGTCTGCCTTATCCGAAGGCATTACTTCCGCCCGGTAATCGGTTAAGTTGAGCTTTTCTGCAACCGCCTTGGCTGTTTGTGCATTGTCGCCCGTAAGCATATAAACCTCAACACCCTGTTTTTGAAGATCCTGAATAGCCTTAGCCGAGGTGTCCTTAATTTTATCGGCAATGGCTATAATCGCTATCAATAAGGTGCCTTGTGCAAAACAAACTATTGTTTTAGCTTCGCTTTGCCATAACCCAATCTTATCAAGAGATGTTTCAGGAATTTTAACCCCATAATCGTGCATTAGCGATAAGTTCCCTACCAAATAAATCTGATTTTTATGATGTACCATCACTCCTTTACCGGTAATACTTTCAAATTTTTCAAAGTTCACATGTTGTTTTTCAACGGCTGGCAAGAAATTAGTGACGGCCTCGGCCAAAGGATGTTCTGATTGAAATTCGATAGTTTGCAGTAGCTGCGCCAGCTCTTTTTGAGCGTTTCCGTTAATGCTCCATTCGATATTGGTAACTTCGGGTTTCCCTAAAGTAATAGTTCCCGTTTTATCCAAAATAATGGCATTTACTTTATGTGCTAACTCCAGACTTTCGGCATCCTTTATCAAAATGCCATTTTCAGCACCTTTACCCATGCCCACTATAATGGCGGTCGGTGTGGCTAGGCCGAGCGCACATGGACATGCAATAACCAAAACAGTAACCATCCCAATTAATGCATGCGTTAATGCCTGGTCGCCTCCAAAAGACATCCAAATTATAAAAGTAAGGATAGAAATAGCCATAACCACCGGTACAAAAATTCCGGCAATTTTATCCACCAGTTTTTGTACCGGAGGCTTACTACCCTGGGCCTGCTGAACCATCTTTATAATTTGTGCCAGAAAGGTGTCTCCGCCAACTTTCTTGGCGGTAAACACAAAACTTCCCATCTGATTAAAGGTTCCGGCAAACACTTTATCTCCAACTTTTTTTTCTACAGGCAGCGATTCCCCCGTAATGGTACTTTCATCAACAAAAGACGACCCTGATGCTACTTCGCCATCAACCGGTACTTTACTTCCCGGTTTTACCAAAAGTTTATCTCCGGGTTTAACCGTAACAACCGGTACTTCTGATTCAGAACCATTGTCGCGGATTAACCAAACAGTAGTGGGTTGCAAACCCATAAGCTTTTTAATGGCTGAGGAAGTATTGGATTTTGCCCTTTCTTCCAGCAGTTTTCCCACCATTATAAAGGCAATAATAACCGAAGAAGCTTCAAAATACACATGAGGATGAAGTCCCCGGCTATGCCAGAACTGTGGAAAAATGGTATTGAATGTACTAAACAAAAAAGCAATACCGGTACTTAGGGAAACCAGAGTATCCATATTAGCTTTAAAGTTCCGCGCTTGCTTATAAGCATTGATAAAAAAGTTTCTGCCAAACCATAACAGCACAGGTGTGGTAAGAATCAGCATGATCCAGTTGGCATAGGGAATATTCATCAAAAACATGGCAATAACAACAATTGGCACAGATAGCGCTATGGCCCCAATGGTATTATATTTTAATGTCTTGAATTGTTTCCGGTGTATTTCTTCCTGCTTTGCCTGTCCCTGCTCATCCATAAGAATATCAAATCCTATGGACTGAATGGCTTGCTTAAAATCGTTAAGGTTTGAAAGTTCCGGGATATATTCTACGTATGCCGTTGAATTGGCAAAATTAACCGCAGCATTAACCACACCTTTTTGCGATTTCAGCATACTTTCAACACTAAGTGCACAAGATGCACAATGTAACCCCGTAACCGGATAATTTTTTTTAATGGTAGTTTCCATAAATTTAACCTCCCAACTCTCCTAACACAGGAGAGCTTTCAATTTCGTTTTTCCTTAAAGTTTCCTTTAATATGTTCAAAACCGACCCCAGAGGGGTCTTATGTCGGTAGAAAATAAGAAACCATGAGTTATTTTCGGCGCACGTGTACATGTAAATCGAAGAATACATAAGCTTGCGCCTTAATATAAGCCTTACCTTTCGACGCAATCGTGTTATTCTTTAATATGTTCGACTCTTGTCAGAAATCAGGATTGAGTTTCTTAAATTTCTCCCACAAAGGTAACACCTTCTTACCCGAAATGCGTTATAGAATTCCCGGGAATGTTTACAAGATTTACTGATTTATACTTGATCCAGCGGCTTGCGTTTGTTTTCTTTGATTTGTTTAAAATGCGTGGGTGTAAGGCCGGTTACTTTTCTGAATTGAGCCGAGAGGTGGGCTACATTACTATATCCTAGTTTATAGGCAATTTCACTTAACGTAAGCTCATCATATACAAGTAATTCTTTAACTTTCTCTATTTTTTGATTGATGATATACTTTTCAATGGTGGTGCCTTCGATGTCCGAAAAAAGATTGCTTAAGTAGTTGTAATCTTTATTCAAATGCGATTCTATGTAGGTTGAGTAATTCTCCTTTATTTCTTCGTTGCTGTGATGAATTAATTGAATAATCAAATTTTTTATTTTCTCGATCATACGACTTTTTGCATCATCAATAATTTCAAAACCAAATTTTTTTAGGTGTTCATCGATATCTGTTATTTCTTCAACGGTAAGCTCTGCTCCCACCTCAACCTCGCCTAGCTGAACCTTCACAGGAGTATAGCCCAATTTTTGAAACTCATTTTCAACCACCATAATACAGCGATTGCAAACCATATTTTTGATATAAATATTCATCAATTTATCTTTTCAAAAATGCTAAATATAACGTTTTGTTATTAAATTTGTTGATCTTCCTGGTAAGTATTACTATTAAAAGAAAAACCGATGAAACTAAACCTAATCCTGCCACTGCTGATTCTTTCTTTTTCGGCCGTTTTTGCTCAAAAACCTATAGCCTTTGTAAGAGAAGATGATCACTGGAATTTAATTACGCAAAATGAAACACTCGTTTTTAATAATAGTTACGATTATGTTTGGGCTAATATATTAGATTACTGGGAACCAAATATACAAAAATCAATTGTATGTTATCCCCACGAAAATTTGTTCAGGTTTAGGGACAAAAACAGATGGGGATTTATGGACTTGTCCGGAAAAATAGTCATTGAAGCTAAATATAGAGATGCTCAGGATTTTAAAAATGGCTTTGCGGTTATCGCCATCGACAATGGGTTCGGATATATTGATAAACTTGGTCGACCATTAAGTGAACCCAACTTTGGAACCGCGCTTCCATTTTCTGAAAGCAGAGGTTTAGTACTATCTGTGAATAAATGGACTTACATTGATACAACGGGTAAATATATTACAGCCCTTAAATTCAAGGATGCTTTTCCTTTTCATGAAGGCTTTGCAACGGTAAAAACAAAAGGTAGTTGGGGAATTATTGATAAAAATGGCAAATGGCTTGTTGAACCCTTATATCAGGCAATTAGTAATTTTAGCAACGGTTTTGCTGCCATTGAATACAAAGGCAAGTGGGGTTTTGTAGATGTAAAGGGTAAAATTATAGTTGAACCCCAATATGATGAAGTTAAAGATTTTAAGGAAAATATGGCTGCCGTATCTAATTCATCTCAATGGGGTTTTATTGATAACACCGGGAAATTGGTGATAGCTATCCAGTATAAAATTGCGCACGATTTTATTGAAGGGATGGCTGTAGTAAATGCTGGAGATTTTTTCGGAGCGCTAAACAGAAATGGAGAACCACAAATACCATTTAAGTATAAAAAAATTACAGATTGCAAGGAAGGCATTTTAAGAATCAGAGATGAAGCATTGTGGGGATTCGTAACTTCAGATGGTGTAATTTTAAAAGAACCAATCTTTCAGTCTGCTGAGGACTTCTCCGAAGGATTAGCCAGAGTAAAATTAATAGATAAGTGGGGCTATATAGATAAAAGCGGCGCCATACATATTGACATTAAATTTGACGGAGCAGGCGATTTTCATTGTGGATTTGCAAGAGTTAAAGTTGATGGCAGGTGGGGGTTTATTGATAAATCCGGGAAATTTGTGATAAAACCAAAATATAGAAATGTACAGGATTTTATAATGGTAGGTCCAAACCTGACAGGTTTTTGAAACCCGTCAGATTTCTCTACAAGCATGTATTAATACGGATTATTTAAATTAAAAAAACATGCCAAATTTTTAAAGGTTTTAAGTGTTTTTATTGATTTTCAAATTTAAATTGCATAATTTTAAAAGGTTGTAAATGAACAAAAAAAGAAAGATTCTATTGGTCAGAATTTATTAGATATAACAATTCTAATTTAGTAAAAACTAACATTTTATGAATTTACAATTGATCCAGGTGATTGTGGGGGTTATTTTTATATACTTGTTGTTAAGTCTATTAGTTACCGCCATTCAAGAAATTATCGCTGCCCTTTTTGATCTAAGAGCTCGCGAACTGCAAAGAGGGATAAAACGAATGCTCGACGACGATAATCAAGGCGTACTAGCTGAAAAATTCTACAACAGTTACCTGATCAAATACCTTTCAAAAAATGCAAAAAACAAACCTTCCTATCTTTCTTCCAAAGAGTTTTCAACCGCTCTCACAGAAATCCTGAGTCACCTGTCCGATGTTAAAAGTTATGAAGATTCTGTTTATGACGGCATTAAAAAATTACCGGACGGCGACACTAAATTTTTATTGCTTTCTTTCGTGGATCAGTCAAACCATAATATCGAAACATTTATAAACTCAATTGAAAATTGGTTTAATGGAACGATGGACCGGGTATCTGGCTGGTATAAAAGAAAAACTCAGATTATTGTTTGGTGTATCGGCCTGGTTCTCGCTGTTATGTTTAATGCGGATACTTTTAACATCTATGGTACACTGTCGTCTAACAGTGTAAAAAGTAATATTCTGTTTAATCTGGCATCAGGTTATGTAAATAACGATATAAGTATATCATCTAAAGATACGACTAAAAAAAGCCTGGCTGAGTTGATCAAAGAAACTAACAACGATTTGGACAGTCTCAACGTTATTTCAAATTTAAATGTGATCGGTTGGAATGAAGCTCAGATACAACAAATGACGCATCTGAAAGGATTAAGGCAAGGTTTTAACAGATGGAGTGTCAAATTATTAGGTTGGATTATATCTGCCATCGCAATTACACTGGGGGCTCCTTTCTGGTTCGATCTTCTTTCAATGTTCATCAATATCAGAAATGCAGGGAAAAAACCTGCCGATGCTAAAACCTGATGCAATACTAATTTCTAAATTTAAGACCTTTTCTTATAAAATAACTTCGAAAATTAGGCGAACGGAGTTATCATTTAAATATTTGTAATGCCTTCGCTAAAAAATTCGGACTTTGAATTGCCAAAGCTCAAAAAATTATCCTTTTCATGAGGAATTCTACTTGCGTTAAATAATCTTAAAATCTGTTAAAGCTTTATTAGGAGGTTTAAACCAATTTTCATTTTTATTAATTTTGGGCTCAATAAAAAAATGATTCTTTAACATTGTGAATTTTAATGAACCTATTTATTAAAATGAAATTAGCTATGAAAACAAAATGGAATCTTAAAAAAATAGCCTTGTTAACCGACATTGTTATGTTGATTCTGGTACTCATACCAATCAGCCAAAGTATCAATGCTCAAAAACGCGATATCGACAAGGACCAAATCACTAACAATCAAAAAGGCAATCAACCCAAAGTTGATATCCATGTAAAAAAACAAAAGGATCAGAAAGGGAATATTATTGGATACGATTCTACCTACACTTCCATTTGGTCTAACAACGAAAAAATGCCGGAAAACATCGATTCTATCTTTAGGAGTATGCAGGAGCATTTTTCAAAAAGCTTTTCATTCGATTTCAATGGTAGCCATTTTGGCTTCAATTCCCCTATAACTAAGGACTCATTAAACAATAATATAGATCCGTTTAATGATATGTTTGGAAATAATTGGGCCGATATGGATAAAATGATGAAGCAGCAACAAAAAATGATGAAAGAATTTTTCAAGCAGCAACAACAACCTTCGCTCAAGGTTCCCGACGGTGTTGGTAAACCTGCCCCAAAACCAAAGGAATATGCTAAACCAAAGGAAGAGAAAAAACAGGAAGAAGTTCAACCGGAAGAGAAACAACCTGAAACTCTAAAAAAGGAAGATCATAACAGAAAGACTATTGATTTGTAAGAAAATAGGTTTTTAGCAATTAAGTTTCTTTGTACCCTATTACGCTCCGTCTTTTCTCAAAAAGGATGAAGTATATATTAACATCGCAAACAAAAATCGATTTTCCTTGATCGTAAATAAGAAAATTTTACTTTGGTATCTTACTTTAACATTGCGCTAAATCTGTGTTTAGTGATAGGATAGCTATCGGATGCTATTACTAACAAAGGACAAAAAATTCAAATTCTCACTTCATAAAAGATTAAATTATTGCGAGGGGAAAAAATTTAAACAGCCCTTTCTTCAAAAGTCATTTGTCTTTGCATTATTAACTCAATATAAAAGATAAAAAAATGAAAAATCTCCTAATTCTCAAAACTGAAGGCAGCTTTTGGACTGCCTCAATAATATTAGTGGTGTCAATCGCACTTTTGTTTTTTGCCTGCGAAGGCCGCGACAGCAAATTAAATTATAACTACAAAGCAACCTACTCTTCAGATGTAACGGTTCCTTCACATCCTGAATATGCACAAATGGTTCTTAAAATTTGGAAAATGTTTGAAAGTAACAAAATAGATTCTATGAGGCCATATTATGCAGACACAGTCATTTATGACCCTTCAAATGGAAAGCGTTTTCATGGAAGTAAAAATGACCTGTTAAATTATGCGGCAAAAGATATCGGAAGTTTAGATTCAATGCGATTCGATATTTCTATGTAGCAAAGCGTCCATATCAACGACAAGAACGAAGATTGGGTTTATATTTGGGCTGCTGAACGAAGATATAGTAAAGACGGTAAAGCAGATACGTTTTTAATGCACGAGCAATGGAAAATTGTAAATAATAAAGTTGCCTACTTTAATCAATACACTGCAAAAAAAATACCCGGGAATTAAAAACCTATTTTGTTTTAAGCCTTGAATTGTGAATTCGTTAAAACCATAACCAGCTAAAAATAAATGTAATGAAATTTACCTGCACCATTGAAATTAATCGTCCAATCGACACTGTAATGGGATTGTTCATGAATAAGGACATTTATAAGCATTGGAAAAAAGATTTTATTAGTTACGAAAATATCAGCGGCATAGCTGGTGAAGTGGGAGCAATAACTAAATTATCTTTCAAACGGGTAACCTTGTTTGAAACTATTACCTTAAAAAGATTACCGTATGAAATAGAAGAAGAATACGAACATAAAAGAGGAAATAAAACAATTATGATTCACAGAGCAACAAATCAGTTTATTGCTTTATCTGAAAATAAAACACAATACAACGTCGAATTTGAAATGATAAAAATCTTTGGACTTTTGCCAAAAATAATAATGACATTAATGGCAGGCGCAGGAAGAAAATATGCACAAATCCAGCTGAATCAATTCAAAGCTTTTGCAGAAAAATAAAGTATATTCATTAAAAATTGTCTTATTAAATATTATCCCATTATAATAAAAATATAAGTGATAAGAGAAAAGGCAAACATGCCATTAATCAGTAAAAAAAAAACTATATTGGTTTTGCAGGTGCACCCATAAATGTAGCCCTTTCCGGTAGTGTTTCGCCTTTCATCAGTACCGAAAGGTTGTCAAGTTTGGAGCCATCCGACATTTTCGAATCATAGAGTACAACCGACATTCCGCCAACACTACATTCTTTCCCGATATCCACATACGACATCTTCATCACCCTGTCTTCAAAAAGATGGGTTTGCAGAGTGCAATTGTCATTAAGTGCTGAGTGGTCGCCTACCTTTACTAAATCGAATTCAGTTATTTGTGTGGTGTAAATGCATGTCCTCTTGCCTATTTTACAGCCTAGCAACCAAAGGGGAAGTTTTATAAAAGGTGTTCCTGTTAGCACACTGATGAAAAAAAGCACGCCAAAATTTTCGTATAACCCCGTTACAAGTTCGCTTCTCCACACAAAGCCACTCCAAAGAGGTTTGTTGGATGGCCGGTAGCGGCCAATAATAATCCATTTAAATAATGCCAAAACAATAAACCCAACAATACTAGCTCCGATATAAAGCATCGGAAAAATTAGCAACAGTGCCAATAAATCAAAGTCGACCTGTAAGTAGCTGGTTATATTTGTAATCATGGCTGCCAAAGTAATAAATAGCGTTGCCGGAAGGGTTACTCTGAAGAATTCAATAAAATACCGCAATGCAAAAAGCTTCGGGGTAGGTTTATAGGTTAGGCTAATGGGAAAATCACGGTTTATATGACGTTTGGGCAAAAAAACCGCAGGTGAACCAAACCACGATGTCCCGTCGGGAGTGGGAATGTTTTCAGGTTGCATTTTTGAAAGAACGCCAACCAGCACATCATTTCCAAGGGATGTTCCGGGACTAACCACTGCACTATTGCCCACAAATGTTTTGTTTCCTATGTATGTTTTTGCAATGGAAATGTAACCATTCCTAACATGCGATGCCCCTATAGAAACCGAATCGGCAAGAAAGCATTCGTCGCCTGCGACCAGCAAATCAGGCGATATAAATTCTACGGTCGATATTTCGGATCGCTTCCCTATTTTAACACCCAAAAGCTTAAACCAGAATCGAAGGTAAAGTGTCGTGTAAAGGGTTCCAATAACCTGCAAACTCAATGTCATTAACTGATCGAAAAACCATTTTTTAAAGTAGAAAAGACTGGCTATAGGATATTTTCCTTCCTTAATATTACCCAACATTAACCATTTTAACAACACAATAATCAGGCATAATAATAGCACAAAGGATATGGCTACTACGAAAGTCAAAGCTAAAAATTGATAATCATTTCGAGAATAGTCCAGGTGTGCAATGAGCATCATTCCCGGAAAATAGGCAAGCATTGTAATCAGTGGAAAGGTGAACACCCCTATCAGGTACAGGATGAAATGGGAATCTTTCCAAACTTTTATGGATTGAGTTTTTTGATTAACTCCAATTTTTCCTGCCGGAGATCCTTGCCAATTTTCGTTCGCCGGAATAGTGGCGCCTGCAGGTATTAGCGTGAGATCCTCGAGCGATGAATTCTGCTCCATTTTCGTATTTTCGGATAGGCAGCAACGGGTCCCTATAAAACAGTCGTCTTCAATTTCAATGGAACCGATATGGAGGTAACCGTCTTTAATTACAAACCCTTTCATATGGGCATCCGTGCAAATACTAACATTATCACCAACCGTTAATAAATCGAAAGCCGATACGGTATGAACATTCATGTAAGTATTCTTCCCGATTTTTGCGCCCAATAACCTGTATAAAATGTTGATGATGGGTGTTCCGGCAAAATAGCTGACAGGAGATATGGCCATCACTTTATCGACAAACCAGAAACGGAAATAGTAAAAGCTCCATAGCTTATATTTACCGGGTTTTATCCGCCCAATTACTAACCATTTAATGATGATGGCTAATACCGATAAGGAAGGCATTAGCAGGAAGTATGTTAACAACATTATTAGCAACGAATCCACCAATCCGTAATCGGCCTGATAATAATAGGAATAAACAAAGAATGGTCCCAACCATTCAATTCCAAATAGAAAAGCCAGAAATATCAGAGAGACCGATTGAAAAAACCAACAGCTGTAATAACTAAGGCTGGATGGTTTATAGAAATCGCGACATTCCTTTTTCTGTTTGCTTTGAGCATTTAATTTGGTTTCAACATCTTTGGCCAAATCTTTTAGAACCGGATACTTATATACATCCATTACCGACATATTTTCGAACAACGGAAGCTTTCGCAGATCAGAAACAACAAGAGCCGCAAAAAGTGAGTGTCCTCCCAGATCATCGAAGAAGTTATCTTCCATTGAAATATCGGTTCGGTTAAAATGTTTTTGAAGTACCTGAATAAGTGCCTTCTCAATAGGAGAGGTCGGTTCATGCTTCTTTTTGCCTGAGGAAACTAAAGGAGTTATTGGGTGAGGCAACTTGCTGCGATCAATTTTAAAGCCCATAGTCACCGGAAGTAAATCCACTTCATCAAGAGTTGATGGAATCATGTAGTATGGAAGGGTTGAACGCAAAAGTCCAGCTATCTGTTCTCGATTAATAGTCTCCTTATCGCGAACCACCACGTAGGCAGCTAATTGTTGAGTAGATTTATTGAGTGCCACAGCAACAGCTTTTACACCGCTACATTTTAAGATCAAAGCTTCTATTTCCGATAATTCCACTCTAAACCCACGCACCTTAACTTGTGTATCAGCTCTGCCTACATATACAATATCGCCATTTTCGCTATATTTTGCCCGATCGCCTGTTTTGTAAAAGCGTAACGGGTTCCCATTTAAATTTTCAATTTCAATAAATTTTTTTGCGGTTAACTCCTCTTGATTAAGGTAGCCTCGCCCTACACACTCCCCTCCGATATAAATTTCTCCTTCCTGCCCATCCTTTACCTGATTTTGTTTTTCATCGAATATCATTACCGTATATTGTGGCATAGGTTGTCCTATTGTAACAGGCTGAAGTGGTTGCAATACTTTGTATGTAGCAATAACAGCCGTCTCGGTTGGGCCATAAGTATTGTAAACAATACGATCATCGCGGCACCATCGGTAAGCTAAATCAGGTGGACAAACTTCTCCTCCGAATATCAGCATCCTCAGCGAAGGTACGTCCTCGTCAACCATCGATAACAATGTAGGGGCGCAAGACAAAAAGGTAATGTTAAGTTTGGTTAGGATACCCGCAAAACGATCGCCGGAACGCATCGTATCAAAAGTTCCTACCACTATGGTTGCTCCTACCGAGAAAGGAACCCATATTTCTTCAACAGAGGCGTCGAATGATACGGAAAAACCTTGAAGCGCCCTATCGCTTTGAGTTATGGGATATATTTTCTGAGCAGAAAGTACGTACGTAACAACGTTACGATGCTCCATCAAAACACCTTTAGGTTTACCTGTGGTGCCGGAAGTGTAAATAATATAGCAGAGGTTTGAAGGTGTTACATCAGGGCAGGTAACTCTGGTATGAGGCTGTTTATCGAGAAGAGGCTTATGCGTATCAATATTAAATATCTTCTGTTTCTCCAGCCTGCAACCAATCCTTTCCAAAATATCGCCGGACGATATTAACAGCAAAGCTCCTGAATCCTTCATGATAAAATCGACCCTTTCCCCTGGTATTTCCGGATCGATTGGAATATAAGCACCTCCGGCCTTTAAAACACCCAACATAGCGATATAAACAAATGCGGTTCGGGGAAGCATAATGCCAACTTTCTGATCGGGCCCCACTCCTATTCCAACAAGATAATGAGCCAGCTGATTTGCTCGTCGCTCGACTTCTGCATAGGTAAATTTTATACCCGTATTCTCTATCGCTACATTATCTGGAAAGCGATCTGCTGATTGTTCAAAAAGCTGATGCAACAACTCGTTTTCCTGTAAGTTGTTAAAAACCGGGGGGGTCACTTCAGACATGATCATTGCAAGAATTAATAGGTAAAAACAAACAGCGGAAACGATCTAAACATAAAATTGCGTCAATAAGTTTTAATGTAATTTTCAATTAGACACCAACTTTTGTTATTTATTGCGGAATAAACCTCATTTAAAGTAATTTTTGAATTTAATGCCCTAAACAACTACAAACACAGTATCTTCCAATAGGTAAATGCCTATTAAATCTACTGATGGTATGCATTAACAATGGACTATCGTCTGAAAGCATGGCATTAAAAATTCTAATATCTGTTATTTTGAGTTAATTCGAAGTCTTGAGTTCTATCTATTTTGTGTAACTTAATAATATATATCCCTAACGCTTATTGTGCTTTTTGTCCAAATAAAAACATACCCAGGCAATTTATTAATTATTTGGAAATAAGAAATAAAGGCGTTATTTTCGAATTATTAACTGTGGATTTAACATAACCAAAAATAAACAAATTGTATATTTTTGAGTTATTTCCAGGCTTTCAGGAGGTAAAAACAGTTGTGCTATAATAATGATAACAACAGGTGATGTTATTAGCGTGTTTAG
>CAYZNC010000019.1:0-23563 GCA_964478555.1 uncultured Bacteroidales bacterium
GCAGCTATATTTGTATTCACAAGTTTTATCAGCTTTTGCCCGCTTTACATGCCTTTTGGATTAAGTACTAACAAGAAAAAATAACAAACATGTTTGATACAATTAAAAAATTATTTGGGGTAGAACCAACCGATTATGCACAGTTAATGGCCGATGGTGCAATAATCTTAGATGTTCGCAGCAGTGGCGAATATAGTACCGGTCACATAAAAGGCTCTGTCAATATTCCGGTTGATAAATTGGCAGCTAATCTTAACAGGTTGAAAGCAAAAGACAAACCTATCATTACTTGTTGTGCATCGGGTATGAGAAGTGCCTCAGCAAAAGCTATTTTGCAAACAAATGGCTATGCAAATGTCCACAATGGCGGGCCATGGCAAAGTTTAAACCAGAAAATAAAATAATACTACAAGGATGTTTTTTGGATGATTTTCTATATTTTATCTTTATTGGGCGTAGTAGTGAACTATGCCTTATTTATTTTTTTTTACCGGGAACCTGGTGGATCTGCAATTAAAAGACTTCCCTCCCAATTCCTTATAAATCCAGCTCACATTTAAATTTCTCCTACCATTTGTTTCATTGTACCAATTGTACCTAATTTACCAAGGAGTTTTTAGTATGAATTGAAAAAACATAACTCACTTAATAACTACAATTTACCAAATAAACGCATTTCCCATACATCTAAAATATCGAGCATTGGTTCAAAATAAATTTGGATAGTGAACATAAGTTCATTATTTTTGACGTGCTATTATTGTTAATAAAATAATAATAAACCGAAAAAACATTATAAATGAAGTACATAATTATTGGCGGTGTGGCCGGTGGGGCTACTACAGCAGCACGTTTGCGTCGTTTGGATGAAAATAGTCAAATCATTGTTTTCGAAAAAGGGGCTTATATATCGTATGCCAATTGTGGCATGCCCTATTATATTGGAGGAACTATAGCTGAGCGCGAAAAATTGTTTATTCAAACACCTGAAGGTTTTGGCCGACGTTTTAATCTTGATGTAAGAGTCAATACCGAAGTGCTTTCCATAGATTCTTCCGGTAAAAAAATAAAGGCTAAAAACCTGATTACTAGCGAAGTTTATGAAGAGCCCTACGACAAATTAGTGCTATCTCCTGGTGCTGAACCAGTAAAACCTGCCTTACCCGGTATCGATCTTCCGGGTATATTTACCCTGCGAAATATTGCTGATACTGATAAAATCAAAACCTTCGCTACAGATCATAAACTAGGCCGGGCACTGGTGGTGGGAGGCGGATTTATCGGCCTTGAAATGGCTGAAAATTTACACAAACTTGGTATTCGCGTTTCCATCGTTGAAATGTCGGAACAGATGATGAACCCGCTCGATTATTCGATGGCATCTATTGTTCATCAGCATCTGAAAACCAAAAATGTAGAATTTTATTTGAAAGAAGGAGTAACTGCCTTTAGCAATGTTAACGAACAATTAGAAGTAACACTTACAAGTGGACGGAAATTGACGGTTGATATGGTAATCTTATCCATTGGTGTTCGACCGGATGTCAAACTTGCACGAGAGGCAGGATTAAAAATTGGTATAACCGGTGGGATAAGGGTTAATAAATATCTTCAAACTTCTTCGCCCGATATTTATGCTGTAGGCGATGCAATCGAATTCGATAGTCCGATAACGGGTAAACCAATCATTACCTATCTCGCGGGTCCTGCTAATCGCCAAGGGCGAATTTGTGCTGATAATATTGCAACAGGTAATAAAATAGAATACAAAGGTTCCATTGGAACTGCCATAGCCAAGGTCTTCGACATCACGGTGGCATCTACTGGTGTTGCTGGTAAAACCTTAAAGAAAGAAGGGATTGCATTTCTGGAATCCACTACACATTCGGCTTCACATGCAGGATATTATCCCGGAGCTATACCCATGTCAATTAAAATTATCTTTTCACCGGTTAAAGGTGAATTGATGGGTGCACAGGTCGTTGGGTACGATGGAGTTGACAAACGTCTCGACCTTTTGGCTTCTGTCATCAAAAATAATGGAACAATTTATGACCTCATTGATATTGAACACGCTTATGCTCCACCTTATTCATCCGCCAAAGACCCCGTAAATATGGCAGGGTACGTAGCCGAAAATATTCTCACAGGAAAAGTAAAGCCAATATACTGGCGCGATATAAATGCAAAATGTGCCGATGATGCATTCTTACTGGACGTAAGAACTCCGGGAGAATTCAAGTTAGGCTCAATACCTGGTGCAATAAATATTCCTGTCGACGATCTTCGAACACGAATATTTGAATTACCACATGATAAGGAGATTATATCTTTCTGTGCTGTAGGTCTCCGTGGATATATAGCTAGCAGGATACTTACACAAGGTGGATTTAGCAGGGTTTTCAATCTTTCTGGTGGATACAAAACATGGGAATGTGCCGTAAAAAAATAAAGTAACGAAGATATTTACGAAAATATTATTATTAAAAAAGATGATCAACTTTACCAGCAGGCACCTGGTCAAAAGAAGGATAATTCATAGAAAAAGTTTATGTCACGAACAAAAAAAAATCGGCTCATACAAAAAGCTCCAAATTTCAGTGGCTTTAAACCATTTGGAGTGCAAAAAGCAAACAACCTTGCAGTTTCGCTAAATTTTGAGGAATATGAATCCATAAAACTTTGCGACTATGAATTGCTCACACATGCGGAGGCCGCAGCACTGATGAATGTTTCGCGTCCAACATTTACCAGGGTTTATGAAAGCGCCCGGCGCAAAATTGCCAAAGCCTTTGTTGAAGTGAGTGCCATTTGCTTCGAGGGGGGGAAAGTAGTGTTTGACAGTTTGTGGAATAAATGCGACAATTGTAAAATAACATTTACCGTACCCGAAGGAAAATTACAGGAATGTCCTCTCTGCCATTCATCTGATAATATTTTTAAAATTTAACGTATGATTATAGCGGTAGCGCTCAACGAAAATAATTCCAGCGCATTGGTTGACGAACATTTTGGACGATGCGCATGGTATTGTATTTACAATAGTGAAAATAGTAAGTTTGAATATATTGAAAATGCTAATCGTAGCGCTGAGGAAGGAGCTGGCAGCAAATCTGCCGAAATGCTCTCGCAAAAGGGAATTCAAATAGCAATTGCCGGACGATTTGGTGTTAAGGTGGTTGAATTCTTCAGAAAAAATAATATTCAGATGATTATTCCTGAAACGCAAAAGAATTTGGAAGAAATACTCGAAATGTTTAATAACTATAAATTAAAAAAATAACTAAAATTATATACGAATGAAAATAGCTGTTCCAACAACACAAAACAACACGGTGGATGCCCACTTCGGGCATTGTGAATTTTACACAATTTTCACGATCGATGAAAACAAAAATGTTGAAAAGAAGGAAATCCTTCAATCATCGCAAGGGTGTGGTTGTAAATCTGATATAGCAGGTACCCTATCCCAAATGGGCATTAAAATTATGCTTGCAGGAAACATGGGCGGTGGTGCGGTTAATGTGCTAAGTAATCATGGGATAGCAGTCTACAGAGGATGTGCCGGAGATGTCACTGAATTGGTAAAAGAGTTTGTGAACGGACATGTAGACGATTCAGGAGAAACCTGTAACCATCATGATGACCATGAAGAAGGCCACCAGTGTAGCCATTAGTTTTAGAATTTCATCTTCCGAAAAACAAAATAAAAGATTGTAAAGATGATAGAACATGAATATAAATTCAGGGTTATATATCCCGATACCGACCAAAGCAGTAGAGAAAAACCGTAAAACCCGAACTTGTAAATGCTCAATAACGAACGTAACGAATTATTAACAACCATCTGTATTATACGACATGGCGAAACCGACTGGAATTCGCAGGGCAGATTGCAGGGACATGAAGACACTGAATTAAATGAGTTTGGCCGCGAACAAGCCATTCAACTAGCTCAATATTTTAAGGCTGAACCTTGGGATGTAATCGTTTCAAGCCCATTAAAACGTGCTCACGCAACGGCTCAAATCATAAGTGCTCAACTTTTAATACCCAATATTCATATAGTGGACGAAATAATCGAACGTTCCTATGGCTCTGCGTCTGGCCTTACGCATGAAGAACGCCGGAGCCGCTTTCCGGAAGGCATCCCTGACCAGGAAGACTTTGAACATTTACGCCAACGGGCTATGTCAGGCTTAACAAAAATTGCAGACGATTTTAAAGGTAAACGAATCATTGTAGTTTCGCACGGTGGACTTATTAATTCAATACTATATACACTTTCGGGTGGTGAATGTGGTAGCTTCAAGACCCGCCTGCAAAACGGATGTATCAATAAAATAACCCTGCAAAATAACAACTGGGCAGTCGAATTCTACAATAAAACTGCTGATGAATTATTGAATACCATGGAACATCAAAAGAAACTAAAATATCAAAGTAATGGACTTCCCGAAAATTAACGCTGAAAAATGCACTGGGTATGGCACCTGTATTGATTCTTGTCCTATGGGAGCTATTAAGCTAGTAAATGAAAAGGCGATCAATGACATAACTAAATTTGGAAGCTATTTATCTCTTAAATTTACATCAAAGAAAAAAACATGAACGAATTCGACAACAAAGCCCGTGAATGGGATATGAACCAGATGCATTGGGAACGTTCCGAAGCAGTTGCCCAACAATTAATAGAAATGGTTCCTTTAAGCAAGAAAATGAAAGCTCTTGAATTTGGAGCCGGCACAGGGATACTCAGTTTTTTACTGCACGATCATTTATTAGAAGTTGTTTTAATGGACAACTCAAAGGAAATGGTAAAGGTGATGCACGAAAAAGTGGCTAAAACAGGAGCTAAAAATCTTAATCCCTTGCTTTTCGATCTTGAGCATAACAATTATCATGCACACAAATTTAATCTTATCTATAACCAAATGGTTTTGCACCATGTGAACGATATCGATGGAATTTTTGACAAATTTTATACAATACTTCAACCGGGAGGCTATTTGGCTATTGCCGATTTATATTCCGAAGACGGTTCCTTTCATGGCGAAGGATTTACAGGCCCTAAAGGATTTGACGTGGAGCAACTTTCAAAAACCTTGGAAAAACACCAATTCACAAATATCTCACATAAACAGTGCTTTATAATTAAACGTGAAAATGAAAATAAGGAAATCAAAGAATACCCGGTGTTTTTAATTGTGGCCAAAAAGAGTAAATAACCACTTGTGCAAAATTAAGGGGAACAGAGGAAGTAAAATCTTGTACGATTACTTCTATCACCGATCTTTACGAAATTGTTAAAAAGAGTAAAAAGATTTTAACTTTTTGATGAATTAAATTAACCCTTTTCACTAATCTGCTGAAGCAGTTTTTCATTTACAATGGTTATTTTGCGGCTATCGATTTCGATTATTTTTTCATTATGAAAATCGGTAAGGATGCGGCTTGCGCTTTCCCGAGTAATACCGGTTAAGTCAGCCAATTCTTGTCGTGAAACAGGTAGGGTAAATGTATTTGAATTGTAAATTTCATTGGCAAAGAATAGCATCGCATCAGCAACCCTGCCTATGTTTTGTTTTTGTGCATTATTTAGGCAATTATGGATATTCTGAAGTTCCCCTTTGCTCATATCCAGAATAATTTGATAGGCAAAATCGCCATTTTCGTAAATAAATTGTTTAAAAACATTCACATCAATAAAACAAACTGTTGTTTCTTCAATAGCTGTGGCTGAAAAATGATTGATCTTGTCACCAAAGGTGCTTGGAAGACAGAGATATGCCGGAGCCTTGACTATTTTCATAATCCTTTCCCTAATGGGCCCTTTGATGTGAATTTTAACCAGCCCTGTTTTCACATAAACGATATTTGTTGAAAGGGCATCCTGCTTGGTAATAATATCCCCCGTTTTAAAATGTGCTTCAGCGCAATTATTTTCCAACACAGCTATCTCACTGTCATTCAATTTCATGGCAGCATTCGATTTCAGGTTACAGAACTTACAAAGTATCCTATCCATTCAATTCAATTCACAAAAAGTAAAGTTAGGCAAAAAATGTGCGCTATATCACATTAACCTGTATAATTCCGCACACCCAATGTTATAAATCACTCCCATTATTTCAATATTTTTATAATCTCTGTATTTGTGGTAACTTCTTGTTGATTTAGGGCAAAATAACGAAAATATACTTACTAATAAATTCAAATATGTCATTAGAACTAGAAAATCAGGTTAAACTACTTGAAGAACAGCTAAAGCAACTTCAGGGTAAACAAGCCAAGGATCAAATTTCCATCATCGTTTTTTCGGGCGACCTGGATAAAGTCCTTGCTTCTATGATTATTGCCACTGGCGCACGTGCAATGGACACAGAAGTAAAAATGTTCTTTACTTTCTGGGGAACAACTATGCTGCGCGACAAAAATAAGTCGCCAAAAGGCAAAGATTTTATGTCGAAAATGTTTGGGTTTATGCTTCCAAAAGGCAGTACAAAACTTAAACTTTCGAAACTCAATATGGGTGGGATGGGTACTATGATGCTCAAAGGTTTGATGAAGAAGAAAAACGTATCGTCCCTGGAAGACCTTGTAAAAATAGCTGGGGAAATGGGCGTTGAAATCAACATCTGCCAAATGTCAATGGATTTGATGGGTTTCAAAAAGGAAGAAATGATCGATTACCCAAACATCAAATATGTTGGTGTGGGGAGCTATCTGGCTGATGCAGGTGAAAGCAAGGTTCAATTATTTATATAAAAGAGGCTGTTGGCTGTTAGCATATAGTTCTACCTACAGTCTACTGCCAATAGCTAAAAGCCAGAAGTAATAATTAATTTAACAATATAGAATATGACAACTGAAGAATTAAAAGGCATTACCGCAAAACTAATTGTAGATGCAAGGGGAACAGCATGTCCTGGCCCTTTATTAGCTGCAAAAAAAGCCATTGGCGAAATTGAATCTGGTGAAATAATGGAAATCCTGTCGGCAGACGAAGGTACAAAACACGATATTCCCAAATGGTGCAGTAAAATGAGCCATGAATTTTTAGGATTTGTGGAAAATGACAGTTATACCCGTTTATTTTTGAAAAAAGCTTAACTCAACCATATGTCAAACGAAGGTTTTAAGCCAAAAATATTGGTTTTTTCTACCGATAAAATTTCCGATCCTGGAATTGATCAGGCGGGTCTGCGAAAAATACATTATTCTCCTTCGGTGTATGTAATCAGTTTACCTTGTTCATCGGGTATTAAGCCAAGATGGATATTGCATGCACTGGAAAAAGGGTTCGATGGCGTTTTTATAGCTGCCGATGGTCACGAATGTTCCTATAGTTCAAAGTGCGCTGATCATACCAATCAAATTATCCTGGAATCACAGGTATTGATGGAAAAGAAGAATATCAGCCCCAAACGGATCAGGATGGCAGCGCTTTGTTCCGTTTGCGCCGAACCGTTTGCAAACCACATGGAAAATTTCGGTAAAATATTGTCTGAATTGGGTGGATAGTATGCAGGAGGTAGGCACGGATCGTAAATCCGCACCAATGTGGTACGTGGTGGTTGAGCATGTCGAAACCACTGTAAATTTCGAACGTAACAAAAAATGAAGATGGATCAAAAGGATAAGAAATTTGATGCTTTAATTATCGGCGGTGGCATTGCTGGCCAGGAAGCTGCTTTAAGCCTTGCCGACATGGATTTTAAAGTGCTGCTTGTCGAGAAAGGGCTTTCCATAGGGGGTAAAATGATTCAGCTGAGCAAGGTTTTCCCAACCCTTGATTGTGCTGCTTGCATCACAACGCCAAAAATGTCCGAAACAGCGCGACATCCTAATATAACCTTAATGTTGAACAGTAAAATTGAGGTTATTGCCAAAAATGGAAATGATTTTGAGGTTGATATTACCAAAAAACCACGATATATCGTTCAGGAAAACTGCACAGGATGTCAGCAATGTGAGGTTGTTTGTCCGGAAGTAAGACAGGATGAATATAACTGCAACCTGGCGGGCCGTAAAGTGGCTTATATACCTTTCAGTTTAGCAAATCCAAGAATTGCAACTATCGACAGGATGGATACTTCAGCACCTTGTATCAACGAATGCCCAGGCGGTGTGAAAGCTTATGGATACATTTCTCTATCAAGAAACGGGCAATATGAAGAGGCCATGAAACTTCATCTCGAAGATAACCCTTTACCAGGCAGCTTAGGAAGAGCTTGTTATGCACCTTGCCAAAATGCCTGCACCAGGGCTGGTTTAGATACAGCAGTAGATATCCGAAAAATTAAACGTTTTTTTGCAGATTTTTATTACGAAAAATATCCTGAAGCCCCGGTAGTAGAGATTAAAAATAAATCTGGGAAAAAAATAGCGGTGGTTGGCTCAGGCCCTGCCGGTTTAACTGCGGCCTATCATCTTGCTTTGAAAGGACATACCGTTAAGATATTTGAAGCAGCGCCTGAAGCAGGCGGTATGTTAAAACTTGCCCTTCCCGAATATCGCGCCCCGAAAGCAATTGTTGACAGAGATATAAAAAATATTACAGTTTTAGGCGTTGAAATTGAAACCAATAAAAGAATTGAAAATTTAAGCGCACTGAAAGAACAAGGTTTTGATTGTGTTTTTGTTTCTGTTGGAACACGCGATTCTGTCAAACTTAATATTGAAGGCTCATCGCTTGAAGGCATCGTTTCCTGTCTCGATTTTTTACAGGAAGATAATATCGGTTTAAAAGTAGACCTCACCGGGAAAAAAGTGATGGTTATTGGTGGGGGCAATACCGCTATTGATGCTGCCCGCACATCTGTGCGCCTCGGGGCCGAAAAAGTTACGGTTGTATACCGCCGTAGCCGTGAAGAAATGCCATGTTTTGCCCCCGAAATAAAAGAGGCTGAAGAAGAAGGGGTTGAAATATTAATTCTTCGCAATCCTGTCAAATTTTTAGGTGAAAATGGGAAACTGAAACAAGTGCAACTGGTTCAAATGAAACTGCAAAATACCGATGAAAGTGGCAGAAGAAATTCTATCCCGATTAAAGGTTCCGAATATATGAAGGATGTTGACTTTGTAATTGAGGCCATCGGATTGAAACCATCTACTTCGCCTTTTGCAAACGAGATAGAACTGAATAAAGGCGGAACGATTAAAGTGAATGGGAAAACGTTGCAAACTTCCAAACCTTTTATCTTTGCTGGTGGTGATGGAGTTACCGGGCCAACAACCTTGATCCAGGCAGCGGGACAAGGTCGTCAGGCAGCTTTTTACATCGATAAATACCTCCATGATGAAATTTTAGAAGATTTTGAATCCGGCGATAAACTTCCTGCTGTAGATAAAACCAAGGTATTTAGCAAATATAAAGGTAAAACAATCCCTGCCATAGAGGGCGGATTCAGACCGATTGCAGAACGCATCAAAGATTTCAAAGAAGTAGAATTTACGTATACTGAAGACGAATTAAAGGCAAGTGCCTTGCGTTGTATGGATTGCAGTAATTGCAGGGAATGTCATCAATGTGTTTCGATTTGTCCTTCCAATGCAATAGATTTCTCTCAAAAGAAAGAATTGATCAAAATTACAGTGAATTCAGTGGTGGTAACTACAGGCTATAAGTTATTTCCGCCCGCAGGTAAACCCGAATATGGGTACACAAAATATGCAAACGTAATTGATTCCATGCAAATGGATAGGCTGATTGCTCCTACAAGGCCTTTCAACAATGTCCTACGGCCTGGGGATGGCAAAACACCGGATAATATTGCGTATGTATTGTGCACCGGATCGCGCGATTCAGCTATCGAAAACACGAGTTGTAGTGTTGAATGTTCCAATAACCCCATTTGCTCGCAAATTTGCTGTATGTATTCTATCAAGCAGGCTCAGCTGTTAATGGGCGCTTTGCCTATGGCAGATATAACCATTTATTACATGGATATCCGTGCATTTGGTAAAGGATACGAAGAGTTTTTTCAACAGTCGAAGTCAATGGGAGTGAATTTTGTGAAAGGAAAAGTAGCAAAAATCCGTGAAAATGATAATAAAAGCGGGGATTTGATCCTGCGTTACGAAGATGTTACCAAAGGCGTTGTGAAAGAGGCAAACCACGATTTGGTTATTTTATCTGTTGGTGTATTGCCCAATAAAGAAGTTCCGCAAATGTTCAGCAACGAAAAACTTGAATTGGATGATTATAACTTTGTGAAACAGGTAGATGAGTTGGTTAACCCCGCATTAACAAGTATCAAAGGCGTTTTTGTGGCTGGTGCGGCTTCCGGCCCAAAGGACATCCCCGATTCCATATTGTCAGCAGGTTGTGCAGCTTCCGAAGTTGCAAGTTACCTGAACAGTAAAGAAATCAACCCTTCCAAAAATTTCACCCTGGTCAAAAATTTGTAAAATGAAAGAAAGAATTGGTGTATATATTTGTCATTGCGGCGGAAATATTTCCGATTACGTGGATGTAGAAGAGCTTGGTAAAATGCTTCAAGCAGAAGATGGCGTGGTTGTTTCGAAAGATGTTATGTTTGCGTGTGCGGATTCCAACCAAAAGGCAATGGTCAATGATATTAAGGAATTCAAGTTGGATGCTATCGTTGTTGCCTCCTGCTCGCCAAAATTGCACTTACACACCTTTAAAAATGTAGCCACCAGGGGTGGATTGAATCCAACAAATTATGTCCAGGTAAATATTCGTGAACAATGTTCCTGGCCTCATTCCGACAAACCCAGGGAAGCTACCGTTAAGGCAGCAGGACTTATCAGGGCAGGGATCAATAGGGTTGCCCACTCCGAATCGCTGGATAATATAGAAATAACTGTGAAAAAATCGGTATTGGTTGTGGGTGCTGGCGTTTCCGGAATGAAGGCCGCTATCAATCTTTCCCGACTTGGAAATGAAGTATATCTGGTTGAAAAAGACTATTTTGTGGGTGGGCACATTGCTCAAAACGAAAAACTTTTCATGTCTGGAGAAAAGGGAAAAGATATTGTTTCCAAATTATATGCTGAGATAAAAGCGCATAATAACATTACCCTGTTTACCGGTGCAACCATCGAAAAAGTATCAGGCAGTTTAGGCAATTTTCACATAGATGTTAAAGTGAAGCCACGTTATATCAATAGCAAGGCCGATCGCCAAATGGTAAATAAAGCCATGGAAGAATGTCCGATTTCGGTAGCCGATGAGTTTAACTTTGGATTATCACAACGTAAAGCCATTTATAAAAATTACACTGAAGCGCTTCCTGATGTTCCCGTTGTGGATATTGAAGCCTTGAAAAATGAACCTGGGTTCTGTTCAAAATATGCATCTGCACTGAATTTGAACGAACAACAGGAAGTATTGTCACTTGTTGTCGGTTCGGTTTTAATCTCTACGGGTTTCGATTCATATCAGCCTAAAGAAGGCGAATTTGGATATAAAAATATCCCCAATGTGCTTACATTACCCGAATTTACCCGGTTGATGGAATTATGTCCTGATAAGTTGGTGTACAACAACAAACAAATTAAAAAAGTCGCTTTTATTTATTGTGTGGGAAACCGCCAAACCAAAGGTGAAAACAAATATTGCTCACGTCAATGCTGTACTTCAACCATTTATACATCGTTGCAGTTAAAGGAAAAATATAAAAGTATGACTTCCTTCCATATTTACAGGGACGTCAGGACTTATGGCAAACAGGAAATCCTTTATGAAAAATCGTCGAAACAGGGCGATCTTTATCTCCGTTTTGACGAAAAAGAACCACCGGTTGTGGAGCTGGTTGGTAAATCTCTTATCATAAAAGTGAGAGATTACCTAACTGCCAAAAAAGACCTGGAAGTGGAAACCGATATGGTAGTGTTGGTTACCGGAATGGTTGCGCGTGAAGATTCGCAAAGCATAGCCGGACATTTTAAAATTCCGGTTGGCAACGATAAGTTTTTCAATGAAATTCATCCTAAACTCAAACCTGTTGAAACGGTTATCAAGGGTGTTTATATTGGTGGGGCCTGCCAGGGGCCAAAAAATATCAGCGAGTCGGTTCAGTCGTCGCTTTCTGCTGCTGCAAAAATAAATGCCTTGCTAAAAAGTGGCACCGTTTCCATCGACCCCGTTATTGCCCGCATAAACAATGATACATGTACCTGGTGCGGAAAATGTGCAGATGTATGTGATTATACGGCCATCAAAGAACTAAAATCAGGTGATAAACATATTGCATCGGTAAACGAGGCAATATGTGTTGGTTGTGGGATTTGCGCACCGGTTTGTCCGGTTAATGCCATTGAAATTGCTCAATATACCGATTTGGAAATTGAATCGATGATTGATGGTTTCATGGAAAAAGTTGAAATAAAAGAAAAGGAAGCCGAAACAGAAACACTTGAAGCCGATATGGTAACGATGAAAGAATATCCGCAGCTATGGAAGAATATCCTGCAAACCATGGAAGCAAACAAAAAATCGATACCTCAGATTGCCGAAGAACTAGCGGTTGATAAGGAAGTCATTACCTATCATATGATGACTATGAACAAATACAATGTAGTTATGGCATCCGGTATGGACAATGATGAACAATATTTTTATTATAAAATTAAAAATCAGTAAAATGGCAAGCGTTAATCCTGAATTTTCAACAGAATTAATCAAATACGGCATCCATGATTTTAAAGCGTGTTTCAATTGTGGAACATGCACGGCGGTTTGCTCTTTATCTACAGAAGACAATTCGTTTCCACGCGAAATGGTACGGTACTCCACGCTAGGGCTGGAAGAAGATATTAAAGCGTCCCTTAAGCCTTGGCTTTGCTATTATTGCGGCGAATGTTCCTCCAATTGTCCACGTCAGGCAAATCCGGGCGAATTAATGATGTCGCTTAGGCGCTGGCTCACTTCCGCTTACGATTGGACTGGCTTGTCCGGATTGTTATACAAATCGCTTCCTTTGAGCATTATGGCCTTTATCCTTATTGCCCTAACTGTAATTTCATTTAGTGTTTACGAAAATTTCAATTTAGAGAAAATCATGCACGTTGGCCATTATTTCGAAATAATAGCCATCGGATCTGTTTTTGCCATCATATTGCTACCCAATATTATCCGCATGTGGTGGTTTGTTATTGGAAAACCCAAAGTAAAAATTCCGCTTACTTCGTATTTTAAAGCAACAGGCGAACTTTTTGTACACATGTTTACCCAAAAAAGGGCTTTAGGCTGCAATGACAATCAATTCCGTTGGTTCGAACATTTCATTCTGGTAATCGGTTATCTAGCCTTATTGTTCACCACTGTATTTCTTGATTGGTTTTCATCCACAAATTTGTTTGTAATCATTCTTGGATACGTTGAAAGTATTGTGATATTTATGGTTACCATTGACTTTGTTTCAAACCGTATGAAAAAAAGCAAAGAAGTTAGTAAACATTCACAACCTTCCGATTGGTTCTTTGTAATATGGTTGCTTTTAATGGGCTTCACTGCTTTTCTTGTCCGTCTTTTCATCGACATCAATATCCTCGAACAAAATAGTTGGATTTACATGTTTCATTTAATTGTATTGGCACAATGGGCTTTAATCATAGTCCCTTTTGGAAAATGGACGCATTTTTTGTACCGTTCTTTTGCTATGTATATGGCTAAACTAAAGGCATAACCTTAGGAAATGAAGATAATAACCCTTATCGAAAACATGGTAAATAATGCCAATTTGGTGGGGGAGCATGGTTTGTCATTATACCTTGATACAGGCAGCAAAAAAATACTATTTGATACCGGTCAAAGCGGGTTGTTTCTTCAGAATGCCAAAGCACTTGGTATTGCTATTGACGATGTTGACAGCCTTGTATTATCGCATGGACATTACGACCATACCGGAGGGCTTTATCCTTTCCTCAGAAAAAACAGAAAGGCAAAGGTGTATGTCAAAAAAAATATTTTCCTTCCCAAATACAGTGACAAAACACGCTTTACAGGAACTATATACGATGGGGAACTTCTTACAAACAGACTTGTTGATGTTGATTCTATTATCGAAATAGCCAGGGATGTATTTATCATGCCTGAAATCAATATTTACAATCCCATTGATACTAATTTTATAAGTTCAACCAGAAAAGTGGGCAACGAATTTATTCCTGACGAGTTTGACGATGAGTTATTTATGGTTGTTAAACAGGATGAGAAAATCAATATAGTTACAGCATGTTCACACAGGGGCATTACCAATATCTGCAGTACTGCAACCGAATATTTGAACCTTCCGGTAGGTCTAGTCCTTGGTGGTTTCCACATGAAGGATTGCTCAGTTGAACAATACGTACATATTATGCATTATTTCCGATTGTTACAACCCGAATCAATCGGAACTTGTCATTGTATAGGTTTAGAAAAATTCGCAGACCTACACCGCGAATGTGAAACCCATTTGTTTTATAACTTTACCGGAAACGTTGTAGAATTTCAATATTAACAATGGACATAAGTAAGAGGTAAAATTATGTACGATTACTTCTATTGCCAAAGTCTATTGTATTGTAATTATCCAAATCGCCCGGTAATATAGTTTTGGGTTGTTGTATTTTTGGGGTTTGTGAAAATTTCTTTCGTGATATCATACTCGATCAATTTACCCAAATAAAAAAAAGCAGTTTTATCACTTATTCTCCCTGCTTGTTGCATGTTGTGTGTAACAATGATAATGGTGTAATCCTTCTTGAGTTCAAATAACAAATCTTCAATTTTAGCGGTAGAGATAGGATCGAGGGCCGACGTAGGCTCGTCAAGCAGGAGAATTTCGGGTTTCATTGAAAGGGCGCGGGCAATGCAAAGCCTTTGCTGCTGACCTCCAGAAAGAAAAGTACCTTTTTTAAACAGGCTATCCCTTACCTCATCCCATAGAGCAGCTTTTCGAAGCGAATCTTCTACAATTTCATCCCGATTTTTCTTTTTAAGCTTAATTCCGTTCAATGTATAGCCTGATATAACATTCTCATAAATATTCATTGTTGGAAAAGGGTTAGGAGTTTGAAAAACCATTCCAATCTTTCTCCTGAGCAACAAAGAAGGCATTTTATAAATATTATCATTATAGAAAAATATATCACCATCTGTGGTAGCGCCGGGTATAAATTCATGCATCCGGTTAATACATCTTATCAAGGTAGTTTTACCACAACCCGAAGGCCCCATCACTGCAACCATGGTGTTTTTAGCAATCTCCATATAAACATCGTTCAGGATTTTTATATTACCAAAATAGGCGTTAAATTTTTCAACTTTTAAAATTGAACTCTCCATTTTCTTTCGGCTATTTTGGTTACAATATTTAAAAATAAAACCAGCAAAATAAGAATAAACGATGCACTCCAGGCTAGCTGATGCCAATCTTCGTACGGACTGCCTGCATAAGTAAAAATAACAAGCGGAAGACTTCCTACTGGCTTTAAGATATTTACGTTCATGAAAGGATTACCGAATGAAGTGAATAGTAGCGGGGCGGTTTCTCCGGCTACCCTGGCTATGCTTAAAATACAACCGGTTAAAATGCCACTGATCCCTGCCGGAAGCACTACCTTAAGTAATGTTTTGTAATAAGGGACACCCAGTGACAGAGACGCCTCTTTGAGAGTGCTGGGAATGAGTTTCAATGTTTCCTCAGTTGATTTAATAATAGGCGGAAGCATCATGAAAGATAAAGCAATACTTCCGGAAAGAGCTGAAAAACTGCCAGTAGGTTTTACAACCCAAAGATATACCACAATTCCAAAAACTATTGAAGGTATACCCTGAAGTACATCGACACTAAGATTGGTTAAATAAGCAAATTTGTGTTTCGGAAATTCACTAGTATATAAACCAACCAGAACCCCGAAAGGAATAGCTATAACAGATGCTATGCCTACGAGTATACAACTGCCTACAATAGCATTGGCGACACCTCCACCAGTTTCACCAACTGGTTTAGGTAATCTGGTTAAAAAATCCCAGTTGATAGCAGAAATCCCTTTCTTAAAAATGTAAAAAAGAACGAGTAAAAGCGGTAATGCGCAAAGCAATGTAAATGCAATGACACCTATCTTGAATAGTTTATCTTTGTAAAACCTGTATGAGGTGAGTTTATTCATCATTAATATATTATAAATCGTTTAATAACCTGCCTTCCGATAATATTAATTACGGTTGTAACGAGAAACAGAAAGAGTCCCATCTCAATAAGAGCTGACAAATAAATTGTTCCGGTTGCTTCAGTAAATTCATTGGCGATTACACTTGCCATTGTATTCCCCGGACTAAAAATATTTTTGGGAATAATGGATGAATTACCGATAAGCATGGTAACTGCCATGGTTTCTCCAAGTGCCCTGCCCAAAGCAAGTAAAATACCAGCAAATAAACCAGATCGGGTATAAGGAATAATAATATGCTTAATGACCTCATACCGCGTGGCACCTAACGAATAGGCCGCTTCTTTTAAATGAAGGGGAACCATACTGATGACTTGCCGCGACAAAGAAACCGTATACGGAATAATCATAATGGAAAGAATAAGGGAAGCCGTAAAAATTCCAACGCCATAAGGAGCAACCCCTAATTTCAGTTCGAGATTGCGAACCATTGGAACCAATACGAATATTCCCCAAAAGCCATAAATAACCGAAGGAATACTTGCCAGAAGCTCGATTATGTTTTTCATCAAAACAGATAAAATGCCTTTCACATAATATTCGCCTAAAAATAATCCTGCCGCAATGGCAAAAGGTGTTGAAATAATAAGGGCGAGCAAAGATGTCATAAGTGTACCAATGAGGAATGGCAATCCTCCAAAGATTTCAGTTACAGGATTCCATTGCTTGCCATAAATAAAATTAAATCCGAGTGACTTTATCGAAGGTACAGATGAAAGAACCATGGTAACAAAAAATGCCAAAACCAGCACTATTAAACAAAGTGCAGCTATAATCAATGACTTTTGAAAAAAAGATTCATAAAAATATATACGCTTAATGTGCCTTATTTCATTTTCGTCCTTATGAGCTTTTTTTTCCCTTTTAATTGAATTTTGTCGGGCCATTTTTTATCCGCTTAAATAAATAACAAGTAACCTGTTACTTAGGTTTTATGCTAAAAAATCCTGTCAGGTTTTGAATACCCAACAGGATTAGGATTGTTTAAATATATCTTATCATCAATATAATACCTACAGCAAAGGTTTACCATTGAATGTAATCGATTTAAGAATTTTCTCGTCAACCTGTAAGGCTGCTTTAGGCAAGGGCGAATAATTCAAAGGTTGGGTATATTGCTGAGCATCGTGGGTCATCCACCATACCAGCTTAAGCACTTCTTTGGCTTTATTCTCCGGTTTGTTATCGTAATTCTGTTCTTTATAAAGAAGAATAAAGGTAAAGCTGCTGATAGGATAACCATCCGGAGCCTCCGTGTTGGTGATGGATATTCTAGGATCTGACGGTATAGCAACATTAGCAGCGGCAGTTACCGATTTTATGGAAGCTTCAACATATTTCTCCTTCTTGTTCCTAAGTAAGCCCACAGGCATTTTATTTTGTAAGGCATATATCAATTCCACATATCCAATTGCTCCCGGTGTTTGTTTTACCATACCGCTCACGCCTTCATTTCCTTTAGCTCCAAGTCCGGCAGGCCATTCTACCGAAGTCTTATGCCCCACTTTCTTGCTCCATTCGTCACTCACCTTCGATAAGTAATCAGTAAAAATAAAGGTGGTACCACTGCCGTCCGACCGATGAATAACCGATAGGTCCAAATTGGGAAGTTTAGCGGTGGGATTTAGGCTTGCTATGCGTTTATCGTTCCAATTGGTAATTTTGCCCAAAAATATATCGGCAATTATATCAGGCGTGAATTTCAGTTTTGGGTTGCCCGGAAGATTGTAAGTAAGAACAGCTGCACCCAGGCAAGTAGGGATGTGAACAATCGGTGCAGGAAACTTCGACACTTCATCATCGCTTAAAAATGCATCAGATGCTCCAAAGTCTACTGTTTTGCTCTTTAATTGCTGAATACCGCCCCCGGATCCGATGGATTGATAATTGATCTTAACACCGGTTTTTTTATTGTATTCGCTAAACATTTTGGAATATAATGGATAAGGGAAAGTTGCCCCGGCCCCGATAAGTTCCATATTATCTGAAATCCCACTAGTGGTAATTCTCAAAGTAGTTGGGATTATTGTAAACGCACTAAAAATGGCCACTGCGATTGCAACAATGGCGAAAAATGAAATTTGTTTAATCGTTTTCATAATGTAGGGGTTTTAATACAAATTTATTGTTTGAATATGAACTTAATATTAATTGCATATTATTTAAAAATATAGTAAACGGTCAGCCTCGGAACTAAGTCATTGCTGCTTTTGGAAAGGTTATTTTGAGCGGTAGCTTTATTGGTATACATATCGTACCAGAGATTGGGCATGATATGAACATTTTTATAAGGCATATAATCAAGTCCGATCATCCAAAATGATTCTTTGAAGAAGGTATAACCTGCGGCATAGGTGTTACTTTTGTTGAATTTGGTGTCCGGATTGTAATAATCGTAACGCAAGGCATACATTAATTTGTCTTTTATCAATGTCCCTCTGGCAAAAATTGAAATTCCTGACGCAACTGCGTTTGTAGTGTCTTTTATGGCCGCAGAATTCGTAAAGATAGTACTGTTTTGCTGTATCTGCTGGAATGCTTCTATACCAATTGTAAACATTGAGCTTTGAAAGGCCACCATCCCTTTAAGTGTGGTTTTGCTTTTATGATAAGGCGAAACTTGTCCAACTTCATTATCAGCGCCAATATCTACAATGAATTTCTGATCCATAAACTTAGCGTAGAAGTCGCCGTAGAACTTTTTAAATTTGTCAGTTTCAGGCTTAGCGCCCGACCCATTGCCAATCATAAAGTTATAACCAAAATCTCCTTCATCGTTAAACTTGCCTTGCAAACTGAGGCCGAAGTCATTAGATCCACCAATTTTTCTAAAGTCCATGATTGTTTTCTCCAGGGAACGATAGCCCCATATAGGCTCTGATGTTGTAGCAAAGGTTGGGGTTGCCATCTGGCCGAATACCACATCACTATTGTGAAAGATGTTTTTCCATCTGATGTTTGCAGATTTAATATAAACCGTCCGGCTAAAATCGGCTAATGTATTTCCTTCGTAAGCAAGAAGTAATTGAGTGGCAAACTTTTCACTAATATCATAATCATATCCCAAATAAATTCTCCTGAATTCAAAGGCGGTAAAATCTTTAACCTGGCTTGCATATTGGGTATTGGTCTGACCGAGAGAATTAGCATGTGCCTTATACGAGAAATCCCCGAACGCATATCCCCAAAGTTTGCCCGTAGGTTTAAACTCAGGCTTGGAAACTATAGTAGAATCTTTCTGTTCACCATGAACAGTTATACTTATCAGTAAATATGAAACTAAGAATAACTCTAATCTTTTCATTTTATTAGTGTTTAATAATTAATTATAAATAAGATAGATAAAAGATAGTTTTGTTATTTCTGCAGTCCAAAATTTTTCGCGAGAAAGTTTGATATGATTGTCAAAAGTAAATAAGGATGATTAACTTAAGGTTAATGTGAATTTAAGATTAAATTAAGTTAGAATTAAAAAGGGATTAAAATGAAATTAAAACCTGATTAAATTCAACAGCCCGACAAATAATGAAAATCATTTAATCGAAAAATCTGGTTGAATATTGAAACTTTTTATACCTTCGTTTCGTTATTAGACGAAATACTAAATATGGAAACAACAAAAGAAAAATATTATACTGATGCCCAGGAAAAGATGGCACGTTATGCCAAAGCGCTTGGACATCCTGTGAGGGTTTTTATCATGGATTACCTGTTAAAAAATGCGGACAGCTGCTGTTACAGTGGCGATATGGCCGAAGAACTTCCTATCGCGCGTTCGACACTTTCGCAACATCTAAGCGATCTAAAAGATGCGGGGTTGATACAAGGCGAAATCAACGCACCTTACATCAAATATTGTATCAATAAAGAAAACTGGGCAGAAGCTTCCCGAGTTTTTGATCTATTTTTTAAACGATAAAAATTTTTGAAACGAATTTCGTGATTCGTCGAAACACTTAAAAGGAAAATAAATTATGGAAATTAAGATTTTAGGCACTGGATGCTCGAAGTGCAAGGCACTTGAAAAACTAACCCGCGAGGTAGTTGGGCAAAATGGATTTAACGCCACTATTACCAAAGTAGAAGATATTGTGGACATAATGAAGTATAATATTATGGCGACCCCAGCCCTTGTGGTTAATGATAAAGTCGAGATTAAAGGTCGTGTTCCTTCGGCAAACGAAATCAAACAAATATTAAGTAAGTATTAACCAACTAAATCCAAATATCATGAAAAATGTAATAATGCTAAGTTTTGCCCTTATTATTATATTGGGCAGTTTCTCATGCAACGCACAGACCAACAAAAAGGCAGATACAAAAAGCTCCGCTTCAACTAACGTAGAAGTATATTACTTTCATTTTACCCAACGTTGTGCAACTTGCCATGCTGTTGAAGACAATGCCAAACTTGCCGTTGAAACCCTTTATCCTGAGAAGGTAAAAAATGGCGAATATGCTTTTAAGGGTTTAAATCTTGACGATGCCAGCAGTAAAGCAATAGCTGAGAAATTGGGTGTTGGTGGTCAAACCCTGTTGGTTGTTTGTGGAGACAAAAAAATAGACCTTACCAGTCAGGGCTTTATGTATGCACACGACCTCAACAAAATAAAGGAGGAAATTAAAAAAGCTATAAATAATGTGCTAATGAAATAATTTATTAATGTGCTAATTATGGAAAAGAAAAATTTCATACTTGATAAGAGTTTTGAATTTGCATTGGCTATCATTGAGTTTTCTGAGGAACTTGAAAGTCAGAAAAAGTTTGTTATTGCAAGGCAAATATTAAAATCGGGAACTTCAATTGGTGCAAATGTAAAAGAATCTCAATCAGGAGAAAGTAAGCAAGATTTTGTTCATAAGTTAAAAATTGCAGCAAAAGAAGCCGAAGAAACTAAATATTGGCTTTTACTATGTAACCATTCTAAAAATTATCCATTTCAACCTCGAAGCAGTCCATTCATTAGCATATTAGCACATTGTAAAATTAAATAATTGATTTTATGGAATTCCTGCGAAGCATTCTGGAAAATTCCCAGTATTCTTTTATTACAGCATTCATATTGGGGCTTATGACAGCTATCAGCCCCTGCCCTTTGGCAACCAATATTTCAGCTATCGGCTTTATCAGCAGGGATATTGAGAACCGCAAACGAGTATTCATCAGCGGTTTGGTTTATACCCTGGGAAGGGCAATTAGTTACACTGCGCTCGGTATCGTATTGTTTTTGGGAGCAAGCCAAATGAAAATATCCATGCTTTTTCAGGGCTGGGGTGAAAAACTTTTAGGCCCCGTATTAATTCTTATCGGGTTGTTTATGCTCGATGTTATTAAATTAAAACTTCCCGGTTTTTCCAAATTAACTGATAAAATTGGCGAGCAAAGTAAAAAAAGTCACTGGAGCACATTACTACTGGGAATGGTATTTGCGATGGCTTTTTGCCCATACAGTGGCGTGTTGTTTTTTGTAATGCTTATTCCTATCACAATTGCCAGTGTAAGCGGCTTATACCTACCTGTATTATTTGCAATCGGCACTGGTTTGCCGGTAATCATTTTTGCATGGCTATTGGCTTATGCAGTTGGCAATGTGGCTCATTTATATAACAAAATAAAAACGTTTGAATTATGGTTTCGCCGTGTTATGTCCATTGTATTTATAGGAGTGGGGATTTATTATATCATTAAGGTTTATTTTTAAATATATAGAAGAAAAAAATTTACAATATAGTTTCGTGTTTTGACGAAACACTAATATGAAAAAAATGGATTGGAAAAAACTTTTTAAAATAGGTTTGGGAGTAGCCGTATGGTTTGCACTTTACCATTACCTGCAACCATTAACCGATTTACTCATTAATAATGTGTTGGGTTTGCAACAGGGAACACATTTGACTGAAACGTTGCGCTTTTTTATATTTGAAGTGCCAAAAGTATTGATGTTATTAGCGTTGATTATCTTTTTCGTAGGTATTATCCGCACCTATTTTACACCTGAAAAAACGCGAAAAGCACTGGAAGGAAAATCGTTGTTTACCGGTAATGTGTTGGCTGCCTTGTTGGGCATTGTAACCCCTTTTTGCTCATGTTCGGCTATTCCATTGTTTCTTGGGTTTGTGGAAGCCGGTGTGCCGCTTGGCGTTACATTTTCGTTTCTAATTGCGGCGCCCATGATTAACGAAGTAGCAGTAATACTTCTTTTTGGCCTTTTTGGCTGGAAAGTAGCTGTTATCTATATACTCACAGGGTTGGTTATAGCCATTGTATCGGGCTGGGTAATGGGTAAGCTAAAACTTGAAAAATATGTAGAGGATTGGGTATATAAACTAAAAAGGGGGAATACCGAAAACGCAGAAGAAAAACTATTGTTCGGTCAACGCATAAAATTTGGGTACATCGCAGTAAAGGAAATTGTAAGCAAAGTGTGGATATACATTGTGGCCGGTATTGCCGTTGGCGCAGCCGCACATGGTTATGTCCCCGAAAACTTTATGGCTCATTTAATGGGTCAATCCACCTGGTATTCTGTACCTTTGTCGGTTCTTATTGGCGTACCGCTTTACTCTAACGCGGCAGGTATTATCCCTATTGTAAGTGTTCTTATTGAAAAAGGCGTTCCCCTTGGCACTGCTTTGGCTTTTATGATGTCTGTTATTGGGCTCTCGCTACCCGAAATGATTATCCTTAAAAAAGTATTAAAACTGCCGTTGATTTTAGCTTTTGTGGGAATTGTTACTGCAGGAATTATGATTGTAGGATTTTTATTTAATACTATATTTTAAACGAAGTAATTGTCGGCCAGCCTTATCCTCTTTTGCTTACATCCTTCAAAGCATCGTAGTCAACAATCGCAATGTCTTTTTCCTTCAACTCAATCAAGCCGTCTTTCTCAAAACTTTTCAATAATTTCACAGCGCTCTCTGTGGAAGTTCCGGCAAAATCAGCAATATCCTTGCGCGAAAGAAGCTGAAAAATATCAGGGTTATCATTCTTTAAACCATCAATATATAGTAAAGTATCGGCAATACGGCCATTCATTTGCTTATACATTGCAGTTCGAAGTGTATCGAACAGGTTTGCATTTTGTTCACAGTACCGTTTAATAATGTTAAACCCAAACATGCCGTTTTGCTTTGCTACCTTGGAAATGGTATCCTTTTCTACCAGAAATACCTGGCAATCGGTTAAGGCAATTGAGGAATAGTTAAACGTGTTTTTCGTGAAAACAGCCGAAAGCCCTAAAAACTCACCAGGCTTGACAATTCGAAGGTTGTAATTTTTTGTACCGTCTCCCTCTATATATTGTTTCACTAACCCGTTGATTATAAATAATACATACGATGCAAAAGCCCCCTGTTTGGTAAGGTTGTCGCC
>CAYZNC010000019.1:23663-35151 GCA_964478555.1 uncultured Bacteroidales bacterium
TGGTAAAGTTAATTTAAAACAATTAAAAAGTTGTCCTAATTCAATCCGGGAGTTGTTGCACAAAACCGCAAAAGCCTTTATTTAAGGCAATTTGCAATGTAACTTTGGTTCATAAAATAATAAAACAAAAAGCCATGTTGTACACAAATTTGAAACACATCGAAACAGCCGCTGACCATGCAAAGATAATCAGCGAAAACGAAAACATAATGGTTATATGTGGCCGAATGGGGCCAATGTGCATCCCAGTCTATGGAATTGCCGAAGAACTTGAAGATGAATATAAACATGTTAAATTCTGCGATATGGAATTCGACAATCCCGAATCGCATATAATCAGGAACCTGCCCGAGGTAAAAGGATTTATGGGTATACCATTTACTATCTATTACAAAAATGGCAAAGTTGTAAAAGCCACTTCGAGCATTCAAACAAAAGCTCAGGTAACGACTATATTGAACAAAGAATTTGCAGTAACGGTAAACGCAGTATAATATGCAAACAACATTAATAGTAATTGTCATTTTAATAGCCTTTTTCGGAACATAACGTACATGGCAAAAGCGAAAATGAAAAATATTCCCTTGGTGGCCGACCATGAGAAAATTTTGACGCTTACCGACAAGAATTTCCAGCAGCAGACAAAGAACAAACTGGTTTTGGTCGATTTTTGGGCAAGCTGGTGCGCCCCATGCCGAATGATGGCTCCGGTATTGAATGAAGTCGCCACCGAACTATCGGGCAACACGCTTGTGGGCAAAGTAAATGTCGAACAATACCAGTCACTGGCCCAAAAGTTTAAAGTCCGTGGTATCCCAACCTTAATCCTGTTTAAAAATGGTGCGGAAGTAAACCGCTTTGTAGGCGTAAAATCTAAAGATTTTCTATTGCAACAAATTCAAAAAGCCTAAAAATGAAAGGAAATTTCGATTCAATCATTAACGAGACCCGACCTGTAATTGTGGATTTTCACACCTTGTGGTGCGGGCCATGCAAGGTTCAGTCGCCCATTTTAAAAGAGTTAGCTGAAGAACTTGGAGACCGGGTGAAGGTGATAAAAATTGATGTTGACCAAAACAGCGAACTGGCAAGTCGATACCAAATTCAAAGTGTGCCTACAATAATGGTTTTTAAGAATGGGGAAGTTATGTATAAACACGCAGGTATTCATACTAAACCTCAGCTAATGACTATACTATTAAATAATTTGTAAATTAATAAGCACTTCAATTAATCACAAAGTAATGGAAACAAATAATTTATACTCGCCTTCGGATATTAAAATCATGAAATTGGCCGATGAGGCACGTCTTCCTGGAAAAAACCGTGTGGAGGAAATTAGAAATTATGCGAAAATTTATGGCATTAAACGAGTTGGCATTGCCAATTGTGCAGCTGTTCAAAAAGAAGCCAATATGCTAAAAGCCCGTCTCTCTAACGATTTCGAAGTATTTGCCGTCGATTGCAAGTGCGGCAAATTACCAAGTAGTGAGTTCCTGGGACCCGATGCCAAAGGAATATCCTGCAATCCATCCGGACAGGCGGAGATCCTGGCCGAAAATAAAACAGAACTTAATATTGTCATGGGTTTATGTGTGGGTCATGATATGATATTTACGGCCAAATCAAAAGCGCCTTCGACAACCTTGATTGTAAAAGACAGGGAGCATAAACATAACTCCATGGAAATATTTAAATAAACTGATACACCATAACAACGATGAAAACAAAAGTATTAATCACATTAATCGCAGTATTTTCAACCATAACCTTTGCACAAGGACAGCAGCTTAAGCAGGTTACATCAAAGGAAGCTGCCAATATGCTTAAATCAGACAAAAACCTCGTGGTGCTTGATGTTCGTACCGCAGAAGAATTCAAGGATGGACATATTAAAGGTGCCCTCAATATCGACATTCGCCAGCCGGATGCATTTGTTAAAATAGACAAACTCAACCGGAATGCCAGGTATGTCGTGCATTGTCGCACCAATCATAGAAGTCAGGTAGCAGTGGATCATATGATGCAAAGCGGGTTCAAAAACATAATCCAAATAATGGATGGCTTTAATGGCTGGAGCCAAAATGGCCTGCCTGTAGTAAAATAAAATATTTGGTTCACCATAAATTATGAAATTATGACAGACGAAAATTATGAAGCGACTGCAAAGTCCGGTGCTATAAAAGATTTTTTTAAGTCGTGGCGGTTCTGGAGACCTTTTCTTGCAGCTTTTATTGGTGGTTTACTTGGTTTCCTTTACTACTATTTTGTAGGTTGCACATCGGGCCATTGTGCCATTACCAGTAACCCTTACATGAGTATTTTGTGGGGTGGTATGATGGGTTATTTTATTGTCTCAAGTCCTTGTAGCAGAGGTAAGTGTTAATTTATTAATATAAAATCTTATGAGTCTGATAGAAATTAATAAAAGATACAGCGATTTGGCCGAATCGACTTGCTGCCTGTCTTGCGGCGGAGCGGTAAACTATGCTGAACCTCAACCAGGTGAGGTATGTGTTGATTTAGGAAGTGGTCGGGGAACGGATGCACTGCGTATGGCTGAAGAAGTAGGAAGTAATGGCTTCGTATACGGCATCGACATATCGGATGGTATGATTAAAAAAGCTTTAGATACAGCGGTACTTCTTGGTATTACAAATGTAAATTTCATACGAAGCCCTCTCGAAAATATAAAGTTAGGTAACGATATTGCCAATCTTGTTATATCGAACTGTACCATTAACCATGCAACCAACAAAGAGGCTGTTTGGAAGGAAGTTTACCGGATCCTTAAAAAAGGCGGACGCTTTGTTGTAAGTGACATTTATGCAACATCTCCCATTCCCAATGAATACCGCAACGACCCCGAAGCTGTCGCTGAGTGTTGGGCGGGATCGGTTACACGAAGCGAATACCTGCAAACATTATCCGATGCTGGTTTTACTTCGATGAAGATTCTGGAAGAATCTGTACCCTATGCGAAAGGAAAAGCTGAAGTTGCCAGTTTTACCATAACCGGTGAAAAACCTGGCACAAAGAAATCAAGATGATGCAGGAGATAAAAGAATCATTTTTAAAACAATTATTATGAAGAGCTTAACATTTTATTCCCTGTTTTTGTTTGTCTTTCTTATAGGAAGCTGTGGACAGCAAAAAAAAGAAGTTGCAACAACTGTCATCCATCTTAACAATGAACAGTTCAAAAAAATGGTATTCAACTACGAAACCAATAAAGAGTGGAAATATCAAGGAAACAAACCCTGTATTATAGATTTCTATGCCGATTGGTGTGGTCCTTGCCGAATGATGTCTCCACGTTTGGAAGAAATTGCTAAAGAATATTCCGGCAAACTTATTGTTTACAAAGTTGACACTGATAAGGAGCAACAATTGTCAACTAATCTTGGCATACAAAGCCTGCCAACTTTATTATTTATCCCTCAAAATGGCAAACCGCAAGCATCTATGGGGGTTATTCCAAAAGAATCTTTAGTAAAAGCGATAAATGAAGTTCTATTAATCAAGTAAATTTAAATATCATGACAAGTTTAATTAAGAAGAAAGCGGGCAGCGCCTCAAAAGTAGCCCAATGTTGCGCCAAAACGTCGAAAACCGTAGCTGGTTGTCATGACTAATGGCTTCGTTTCATGCAGGAGTGTCCCAAAAGTTCTTTCAGTTCATTTGCCCCTAAATCCCCTAAAGGGGACTTCCTTACCCTCAAATCATTGCGGGAGCCCCCTTTAGGGGGTTGGGGGCTAAGTAAGGCTTTTGAGTCACCCTGCATGAAAATAAATCAATATCATCTAAATATTATGAGGTACTCTAAACATAATATCTTCTCTAAAATAAAGGGATCTGAGAACTACTTTATTGTTAATGCGCTCTCCGGGAATGCCGACATCTTAAATCCCGAAGAAGCCCTGGAACTTCTTGCCTTAAAAGAGGATTCCAAAGCTATCGGCAACCAATTTCTTGAAGAATTGAAAGAAAAAGGATATTGGGCAGACGAGGAGGTTGAATCAAAATTGTTCCGTAGTAAATACATGGATTTTGTTGATTCTCGCGAATCCGATGAGGTGCAAATCTTCTTCGTCCCAAATTACTCCTGCAACTTTGCTTGTTCGTATTGTTATCAGGACGAATATGCTCAGGCCCAACAGCCATTGACTTCCGGAGTGGTGGATGCTTTTTTCAGATACATCCAAACCGAATTTGCCGGAAGCCGGAAATACATAACCATTTTCGGAGGAGAGCCATTGTTAAACAGTCCCCAACAAAAAAGTATTATAACAAATCTACTGGCGCAGGCCAATGCTGCCCAACTCGATATTTGCATAGTAACCAACGGGTACACCCTCGAAGACTACATTGATATTCTGAAAACCGGACGTATAAGCGAAATCCAGGTGACACTCGATGGTACCGAAAACATACATAATGCCCGCCGCTTTCTGAAAGGTGGTTCAGCCACTTTCAACAAAATAGTTAAAGGAATTGATGCCTGCCTTGAAAACAACCTCACTGTTAACCTACGAATGGTCATCGACAAGGAAAATATTGGTAATTTGCCCGAATTAGCTCAATTTGCCATTAACAAAGGATGGACCAAAAGTCCCTTCTTTAAAACCCAGATAGGCCGCAATTACGAGTTACATCACTGCCAGTCGACACCCGATAAGTTGTTTAACCGCGTTTCCCTTTACGAAAATCTTTTCGAACTTACACAACAGCACCCTTATATTCTTGAGTTTTACAAGCCGGCCTATTCCATTACCAAATTTCTATCGGAAAACGGTAGCCTGCCCGACCCGTTGTTCGACTCGTGCCCAGCCTGTAAAACCGAATGGGCTTTCGACTATACCGGACATATATATCCATGCACCGCCACGGTTGGCAAGGCAAATGAGTCATTAGGCACATTTTATCCTGAAATTAAACAAAACGCTAAACTTATCAACGAATGGGAAAGCCGCGATGTGGTCTCTATACTTCAATGCAAAAGCTGTAGTCTGCAACTGACCTGTGGCGGAGGGTGCGGTTCGGTTGCTAAAAACAACAACGGAACTGTCTGCTCTACCGATTGCCGTCCCGTAAAAGAACTTTTAGAAATTGGATTTGCTGCTTATTTTAGTAAGTAGTAACTGATAATATTAAATGCGAAGCTAGAGTTGAGGAATAATATATTAAATCAACTTATTGGGTTAAGGTTTTTTCGACCCCAGCCGGGGTCGGATGTTTATAGAAATAAGGATATTTCTATAAACCTATGACTCCTCCGGAGTCAAACATTTTCATTAATTGGCTATTTTACAATGAATTAAAACCCGTAATCAGATATTTAATAAAAGTCTAATATGAAAGAGATTAACAACAACGAATTTGAACAGGAAGTTCTAAAAGGTGGTAAATTTGTACTCGATTTTTATTCTACGGAATGTCCACCCTGCGAGGCGTTGGCTCCAAAATTTGAGGGTTTGTCCAAATTATACGGGGATGAGATAAAATTCCTTAAGATATTTCGTCAGCAAAACCGGGAGTTAGCTGACAAGCTGGGGGTAAAATCGTCACCAACATTACTGTTTTTTGATAATGGCAAAGAAGTAGCTGAACGTTTTAGTGGTGGCATAAAACGCAGTGATATCATCCGTAGTCTCGATAGTATGTTGCCAACCGACAGGGTTAAGGAAATAAAAGCGCAAATTAAGCCCATTGTGTCGGAATACGATGTTATTATTCTTGGTGCAGGCCCTGGGGGCCTGACTGCCGGATTATATTTGTGTCAGGCTAAAATCAATACGGTTCTTGTGGATATAGCTTTACCTGGTGGACAGGTTGCAACCACCCATGAAGTATCCAATTACCCCGGGTTTATCGAACCTCAGGCCGGCTACATGCTTTCACACAACATGAGTGAACAAACCAAAATGTGTGGAACTGTTTACAAAGTTGCGGTTGATATTACCAAGATCGATCTTGAAAAGAAAGAAGTGATCATTGACGAAAACGAAACCATAAAAGCAAAGAAGATTATCATAGCCACAGGTACATCGCCTAACGCTACCGGAGCCGCAGGGGAACGCGAACTCAAGGGTAAAGTTATATCTTACTGTGCCACCTGCGATGCCAAATACTTTGGCGACAAAGAAGTAGTGGTAATTGGAGGTGGGAACTCTGCTGTTGAAGAATCGGACTTTATAACCCGTTTTGCCAAAAAGATAACCATTGTACACCAATTCGATAAGCTCACCGCAAACAAAACGGCGCAGGAAAAGATTTTTGCCAATCCAAAAGTATCCGTACTCTTCGAACATGAACCCCGTTCGTTTAGGCGCGATGGTGACAAAATGATAACCGAACTTGAAGACATCAAAAACAAACAGCGTAAAACTCTCGTTAGCGACGGCATTTTCATCTTCATTGGCATGAAGCCTAACATCGAACTTTTTAAAAACAAACTGGATCTCGATCAATTGGGTTACATCAAAGCGAACGAAGATATGCAAACCAGTATTACAGGAGTATATGCCATTGGCGACGTCATTAGTAAAAAATACCGGCAGATTACAACCGCTGTAGCCGATGGAACCATCGCTGCTATTGCTATTGCCAGGGAATTAGGATAAAAATAACTTAATATAAAAATCATGGAATACTATTTCAATACAACGTTAAAAACAACTTTCGAGGATGCTGTTGCAAAAACCACAGAAGCCCTGAAAACAGAAGGATTTGGTATAATAACCGAAATCGATATGCAAGGTAAATTAAAAGAAAAACTGGGAGTAGAATATAAAAAGTATAAAATTCTCGGAGCATGTAACCCCGCATTTGCTTACAAAGCTTTACAAGTTGAAGAAAAAATAGGCACCATGCTGCCTTGCAATGTCCTGGTAATCGATAAAGAAAATGGCACAACCGAAGTGGCCGCTATTAATCCCATAGCATCCATGATGGCAGTGCAAAATTCCGCATTGGAGCCATTAGCGCAAGAGGTTTCTGATAAACTAAAAAGAATTATCGGGCTTTTAAAATAATAAGAAATACTATTTAACTTAAAAAAGAATGTATGAAAAAGAACGTGGGAACCATTGACAAAGTAATCAGGATACTGCTTGCAGTCGTAATTGCCGTTTTGTATTTTACGCACATAATTTCAGGTACATTGGCGATTATACTACTGATTTTGGCTGGCATATTTATTTTGACCAGTTTAGTTAGTTTTTGCCCAATATGGCTGGCTTTAGGGATAAAAACAAGTAAAAAAGAATAAGCATACACAAAAGCCGGAGACTCCCGGCTTTTGTTTTATAATTATCCATAAATAATATTGTATTTTTATGAATCATTTATTTTGCTTATGCTCGATTTCAGGTTAAAAGTATTTCAGTGTGTTGCTCAAAATTTGAGTTTTACTAAAGCTTCAAACGAATTGTTCATCACTCAGCCCGCCATTACCAAGCACATTAAAGAACTTGAATCGGAATTCGAAGTAAAGCTTTTCGACAGAATTGGGAATAAAATATCGCTTACACAGGCCGGAAATATTTTACTTTCTTATACAGATCATATTTTATCGCTTCACAACGAAGTGAAATTCGAGTTAAGCCAGCTCAAAGGGAGTCTTGAAGGAAACCTTAGGTTAGGGGCAAGTACAACCATAGCCCAATATGTTATTCCCGCAGCATTAGCCAAATTTAACGAACGTTTTCCAGAAATAAAACTATCTCTTGCTAATGGAAATACTGAACATATTGAGCGACAACTTCTGAAAAATGAAATTGATATTGGCATTGTGGAAGGAAAGCCAACAAATGCAGACATACGATATTCAACCTTTCTTAACGATGAACTGTTGGTGTTTGCCTCCGCACAAAATGTCATAATCCCTCCTTTGGTTTCCAACGATGAATTTTTAAACCTTCCGTTGGTTTTGCGTGAAAGAGGTTCTGGTACATTGGAAATCATTGAAAAAAGTCTGCAACATTACCAAATTAGTCCTAAACAGTTGAATGTATTAATGTTTTTGGGAAGTACTGAAGCTATTAAATCGTTTATAAAAACAGGCAATGGAGTTGGTATTGTATCCCGGTTTGCGATTGAACAGGAACTATCAAACAATATATTCAGGCTGATCAATACGCCAAGCCTCAAATTTCATCGTCAATTCTATTTCATTTCGCCTAAAGGTCCTGAACCTGTTGGCCTTGCCAAACTTTTCCTGAATTTCCTTAAAAAACACTATAACTTGTAGTTATTGGCTATTAGTTTTTATGATTTGATCGCTGATATTCTTTTAGTTACGTTTGTAGCAATCAAATTATTTCCAAAATGAACTTTTCAAAAATTATTTACATAGTAGCAATTGCAGTGTGCACCATGCCGTTTATTGACACTCCGTTTGCCCTGCTCATTGGAATCATCCTGGCACAAACTGTACAACACCCTTTTCCAAAAAACAATAAACGGTTTACGCATATTTTATTACAATTTTCGGTTGTGGGTTTGGGCTTTGGCATGAATGCATGGCAAGCGCTCAATGCAGGCAAACAAGGTCTGGTGTTTACCATTTTTTCTATTGTTAGCACCATTACATTAGGATTATTCATTGGTAAACGCATGAAAGTTGAAAACAATACCTCCTATCTTATTTCAACTGGTACGGCAGTATGTGGAGGTAGTGCTATTGCGGCTGTTTCGTCCATCATAAAATCGAACGAAAAACAAATTTCAACTGCACTCGGCACAGTCTTTATCCTAAATTCTGTTGCACTATTCCTGTTCCCATGGATTGGCCACTTATTTCACCTTACACAACATCAATTTGGAGTTTGGACTGCCATTGCTATACACGACACAAGTTCAGTAGTTGGAGCAGCTAGCAAGTACGGCTCCGTGGCACTACAAACAGCCACTACCATAAAGCTCGAACGGGCATTGTGGATTATCCCTATTTCAATAATCTCAGTGTTTATCTTTAAAAGTGAATCGAAAAAAATTAAAATTCCATACTTTATTTTCCTATTCGTACTGGCAATGCTTATCAATACCTTTATACCAGCCATCCACACAGAAACTTCGTTCATTGTGATGCTGTCAAAAATCGGTTTAAAAATTACACTTTTTCTGATAGGGTCTAGTCTTTCAAAAGATCTTATAGCTTCAGTTGGAGTTAAGCCTTTTGTGCAAGGTGTTTTACTTTGGGCTTTCATTTCAGTGCTATCGTTAACCGTTATTATGCATACTATTTTGTAAAGTGCGGTTTCTTCTGTATTATTATATTGCAATAACGTTTTTGTATGCAACCTAAACAAAATCCTTCTTTAACAGATTTATTCCGTTCTTTCTTTTGGATTGGGTTGACGGCTTTTGGTGGCCTTGCTATGACAGCTCATATCCGGAAACACATTGTGGACAAAAAGAAATGGTTAGACGCCAATACTTTCGATTCGGGTCTTGCCCTTTGCCAGGTTATTCCCGGTGCTATTGTAATGCAGTTAGCAGCATACATCGGTTTGAAGTTAAAGGGCATTCGGGGGGCTGTGGTAAGTTTCATTGGTTTTGGGTTTCCTGCATTTCTTATCATGTTTATTCTTTCTGTTTTATATAAGCATTCAAAAAACATTGCGGGTGTTGAATTGGTATTGAGCGGGTTAAGGGTAATAATTATTGCCATTGTTGCCAATGCAGCCTATATCTTTGGTAAAAAGAATTTTCAAAATGTAAATGATTGGATAATAGCTGTAATAGCAGCAGGACTATTTCTAACTAAATTGCATCCAGCCCTGGTATTAGTCACTGCAGCGTTACTGGGACTTGTATTTACAAAAAAGGATTGTGGTGGGCCTGTAGAACTTGTCAAAACAAAGACATTCAGGTTTTTCCTTAAGGTATTACTCTTGGTTGCTGTTTGTGCAGGAATTATTTATGTGGTTAATAAAGAATATTTTACATTGGCCGCCATTATGTTACGGATTGACCTTTTTTCTTTTGGTGGAGGGTTAGCAGCAATGCCTATTATGTACCACGAGTTGATTGATTTATTTGGCTGGTTCGATGAAAAAACATTCATGGATGGTGTTATCCTGGGTCAGGTAACCCCTGGCTCCATTATTATAGCTGCCACATTTTTTGGTTATATGCGTTTTGGTATATTAGGAAGCCTGCTTGCTACGGTTTGTGTGTTTTCACCATCCTTCCTTATCCTTATGGGTATCATCCCTTTTTTCGATAAACTAAGGTCGTATCCTCAATTTAATAAAGTTATCAATGGAATTCTTTGCTCCTTCGTAGGATTGCTTACAATAATAACTTACCGTTTTACCATTGGTATTCATTGGAATCCCATAAATATATTATTCACACTAGTTGCTTTTATTTTGTTGGTGCTGAAAGTAGATGTTATTTGGGTAATCTTGGGAGGAGTTCTATTGTCAATTTTCCTGTAAAAAATATAACTTAATTAGCAAATTACTTGATACTATATACTTAACAACTCCAAATTACTATCAACTAATCACAACCAGGTCGTATTTCTACTCAATTCCAATATATCAATGCCTCACCCTAACCTTTATCCAGTCGTTTATCATAAAACTGCAAATGGCGAAATACAATAAACTACTACTCGTTACTGCTATTGGCAAAGTTGTAAAACCAGAGAAACCGAATGATAAAATACTACAGGCCAGGACTACATCAGCTATGATGGACCACAGTAATTTCTTACCAATAGCTTGTTTGTGAAACCGGGTTGGTGTGCGGACAATAAATATATTGAAAATACTTGCAAAAAATAGGATAGCAAAACCAAAGGAATGCAATTGATTAAGATTTGTAAGCCCAAAATATTTTTTACCAATCATTAACCATGCCAATGCCTCTGCAATCAAAAGTAATCCTAAAAGAAAGCCCTGTTTTACCAACGGTTTTATATTCCAGCTTTCAGGTTTTTTTGACCAGCTTACGATGTCGGTAGATAATGTCAATGTAACAAAATCAATAATAAATAATAGCAATACCATATCAAATGCCCCCACCACAAACTGTCCTGTAATAAGATAAGCGATGCATACGAATACCACAGTAAACAATGTTTTTGAAATTTTACTCACCACCCAATTGGTAATGCGGTGGTGTATGGTACGGCCAACTGTTATCAGGTTAATGATACTCTCTAATCCTTCATTCAGTAAAATCACACTGGCGGCTTGCTTTGCAGCATCAGTAGCTGATTTAACAGCAATGCCTACTTCAGCTTGTTTTAATGCCGGAGCATCATTTACCCCGTCACCTGTCATACCTGTAATTTCGTGATGTTGCTGTAAGGTTTTTACGATGGTAAATTTATCTTCCGGTAGCACTTCTGCAAATCCGTTATGAGCAATAATGATGGAATAACTGTCGCTACCTGCCGCATGTTCACGTAACAAACCGGCAGCAACAATATCATCTCCAACACCTACCTGCGTAGCTATTTCCTTCGCAATCG
>CAYZNC010000020.1:0-35004 GCA_964478555.1 uncultured Bacteroidales bacterium
GGATGCCATGTACCTGGGTAGTAGTCCCGGTAATTTCCTACAGATTTCGTTTTATGATGCAAATCGCGGCGAAGCATATCGAGACTTTGCTGACGAAATTGGTATGGCCTCCCGTTCGCTTGTGGAGGGATTGTTCGGTATTCACCCAAATTTACTTGAAGGCGTGGTTAATATTCAACCAGGAATACCTTCGGAATGGAACTTTGCTTCGCTTCAAATTCCTGATATTAGCTTCGATTTTAAACGAAGCAACAATACGGAAACATATACTATTATTCCTGAGTTTGCCAAAACAGTGACGCTAAACTTACGATTGCGCGTTTTTAAAGAAACGATAAAATCAGTGAAAGTGAACGGTAATGAGGTTGCATGGAAGAATGTGGACGATGCGGTTGGGAGTCCGCAAATTGAAATTGCTGCGGGTAAGTTTCCGAAGTATTCTGTAGTTGTGGAACTAGCGGGAGAACGTGTTGAACCAACACCCGATCCCATCATAATTGGTTATAACAATACATGGACAACTACCCTTAAATCTGCCAAAATCAAAGAAATTTTTGATCCTCAGAAAGCCTGTGATCGGGTTAAAATTTCCGATTCAGGGATGGAAGCTTTTGCCGTGGGCGAAAAAGGTAATCACACTGTATTTGTAAGGCTATCTCAGGGGCAGCTAACGTGGTGGATGCCCATTAATTTCGAAATAAAGGAAGCACTTGAACTAATTTTTCCATTGGATCAGCCTACGGCGGGCCTTATGTTTACTTTACAAAATAACACTTCTCAAGCTATTCAAGCCAAGGTGGAAGTTAATCCTGATGTCTTACCTATGAGATTGCAGCTTTCTTTGCAACCTGGCGAAACTTCAAAAAATATATCAGTGCCGGCATCCAACGTTATTCCTGGAAATAACCTGGTGAGGATTGTGGATGGAAATGGGTATAAGACAGAAAAATATATCCTCAATTGGAAAATCAAGGTACCCGCATCTGCCAAATTCGAAAAAGTTGATTTAAGCGAAGATTTTAACGACAAGGTTACCAGAATTTATCAAAACGAATACCTTTCGCCACGATGCCCTTATCCAACACTGGCATTGCCCAAACAAGGTTATGGTGATTGGTGCTCTCCCATGTTGGTACCCAATATTGATGATACAGGGCTTCGGAAGTTGGCCGGAGAAAGTAATGAAATAACCATTCCGCAAGGAATTCCTTTTGCTACTCCTGGTAAGGCAAGCGAAAAGAATATACTATTCACTTCTTTATGGGATAATTATCCAAATAAAGCAACCATTGCGCTGAATGGAAAAGCATCGCACGCCTATTTGTTGATGGCAGGTTCTACGTACGCCATGCAAAGTCAGCTTACCAATGGTGTTGTTTTTTTTGAATATACCGATGGTACTGTCGATAGTCTCGAACTACGCAATCCGGAAACCTGGTGGCCTTTAGAAAGAGACTATATGGACGATGGTTATGCATTTAAACTTCGTACAGCCAGGCCGGTTAGGATACATCTTAAAACAGGGGAAATGTCAAACGAACCTCCTGTCAAATATGATAGCTTTAAAGGTATTCCTTCCGGTTACCTTGATGGTGGTGCAGCGACGGTGCTGGATTTACCACTTAACCCTTCGAAAACCCTTAAAAATTTGGAGTTAAAGACAGTGTCTACGGAGGTGGTTATTGGGTTGATGGGGATTACATTGGTTCGATGACATTATAACGCTTTTAACATGGCCAAAATGTCACAATTGCCAAAGTAAGTTTGAAAAGTCATGTTTTTTAAATAATAACACAATCAAATAGATAGCACAATGTCGGGTTAATGTCGGTCTTTCACCGTAAGAAATTCATTAATTTTTCTTGGACAATTTTTTAGTTAAATATAATCTTGCTTAAAATTTCAATGATTCATGAAACAACCAGAATTAGGTAAAAAGATAGCTGAGCTTAGAAAGGCTAAAGGTCTTACTCAAGAGGAGCTAGTAGAAAAATGCAATATCAATGTGAGAACCCTTCAAAGAATAGAAGCTGGCGAGGCTACTCCAAGGAGTTACACAATAAAAATAATTTTTGCTACTCTGGATTACAATATTTATGATTCAACGAAAAGCGTAACAAATAGGTTCATCAATATTGGACTTATTGGATCAAAATGGCTCGAGCAACTTTATAAATATGCAATTGATTTATTTAACTTAAAAACAAACACAATGAAAAAAATAATGATTCTATCGGTGCCTTGTTTAGCCGTTTGTATACTTCTGTTATTTATCTACATCTCAGATGTTAAAGCGCAAACTAATTTGGGGATTCGTGAAAAGTTTGAAATAGCCGCCTCAAATTCGAAATTTATGCATTTGTTTAACTCCGGGCTGATTGATTCAATAGGGCTGCTGTACCTTGATCATACTTGTTTGATGACCGACCTGCCTTCTACAATAAATGGCAGAAAATCAGTTGTAGATTATGACAAGCAACTATTTAATCAGGGATTTCGCTTCACAAACATTAAATCAACATCAATAAATATTACAAATTCTTTTGCAGTTGAAAGAGGAGTTTGGGCTATAAGCATTAATTTTGTTCCTATTGCAACTGGAATTTTTATAAATCAATGGCAATATATCAATAGTCAATGGTGCATTGAAAATGCAATATCCAAAACAGATAAAACGATTAATCCTGAAGCATACAAATAACGGCGAGCATGCAACAAGCAGTGAACAAACTTTCGTAAGCAGTAATTTATCCTTCCAGCCATTTTTTAAATGGGGTTACTTTTTCGCGGCTTACCAATATTTCTGTTTGTTCCGAACCTGCAATCTTTATTTTGAGCCGGTTTCCGCTATAGGCAATGATATCGAGGATTTGCGGCAATGCTACGATAAACTGACGGCTTACCCGGAAGAATTTTTGAGGATCGAGGTCCACTTCCAATTGGTCCAACGAGGAATCGATGGCAAATTCACGTCCCGATGAAGTTCTGAGAAAGGATGACTTTTCACAGGTGTAAAAGTAAACGATATCTTCGGTGCCGATAGCTTTGATATGTTCCGCAATCCTAACCACAAAACGTGTTTTATATGGATTTTTAATCATGTCCATCACTTCCTTCAGAAGTTGCGGTTGAAGAACACTGCCTGGCGACTGAAAATTTCTTTTCTGATACTTTTGAAGAGAGGCTTTTAGTTCAATTATATCAATTGGTTTTAGCAGATAATCGATGCTGTTTACTTTAAAAGCCCGAATAGCATATTCGTTATAAGCAGTGGTAAAGATTACAGGTACGTCGACGGCGGTTTTTTCGAAAATTTCGAAACATAAGCCATCAGCCAGTTGTACATCCATCATTATCAGATCAGGGTGAGGATGGGTTTCTAACCATTGTATTGTGGCACGGACACTTTCGAGTGACTGTAGAATTTGGACAGTTGGCTCAAGCTCTTTTATCATATCGATGAGCCTTTCGGCAGCTAGTTTTTCGTCCTCAATGACCAATACCCGCATGTTCTTCGTTTTTGATTTTCGGTATTTTAACTACAAATGTGCCATCTTCACTAATCACTTCAACCTTTTTGCCCGATAGGAATTCATATTGAAATTCGAGGGTTTTCAGGCCAAGCTGGTTCGAATCAGGCAAATAATTTCTGAGTTGAATATTATTTTCCACCATTAGATACTGTTCATCCTCATAAATCTTAATGCTTAAAGGTCGTTCAGCCGATACTTCGTTATGTTTAACCGCATTTTCAATTAGTATTTGCAGTGCTATAGGAACTATTGAAAAATCATCTTTAACGGTAATCATGGTCTTTAAATTATCACCAAATCTTATCTGTTGAAGAAAGATATAAGATTTGATGAATTTCATTTCTGTTTCTATAGGAACAAGTTCTTTCACATTTTGATCGAGCACATACCGGAAAACATCAGCCAATTGTTTTACATATTGAACCGAAGCTTTGCTATCTCGCTCAATCAGAGAAGTCAGTACATTCAGGCTGTTAAAAAGAAAGTGAGGATTTACCTGATTTTTTAACGATTCATATTGCAATGCCAGACTTTCGCGTTTGAGCCTCTCCTCATTTAATACCGAATTTTTCCAGTTACGGAAGAAATTAAGACTATAGGAGGTAAGGATAACGATAAGATTGATGGAAAAACATATATAAATACCAAATCGAAAATGGATGTAAAAGCCGTTTAGATTGGGCTTATGCATTAAGGTAAACCATACATACAGGTAAAAGAGGAGAATGATCAGCAAGGAATAACTAACCGCCATCAGGACGTGAGTAAAAACTCTTCTTCTTGTTTTTTCAAGCCATGAAATATTTTTAGTAAGATATTTTCTAATGGCCTCATTACCTTTCCAGAATAAAAATGTAAGAATCACAGAATAAACAAGTTGTTCAATAAAATCGCCAATTGTAAAGTGGGGTCCCAAATTGAAAATTAATGTCAATAAAATTGAAATTGTTATTCCGAGAAGGAGCGGTTTAATAATATGTTTTTTTATAAAATTCATGGTTTAGTTTATTATTAATTTCCAGTTCAGGTTGTTACCTCAAAGATACATTTTTAAATGATTGATTAGGTGATAAATTAGCTCTTTCGAGACTGTGAAACTTTTGAATTAATCCAAGGAGAATGTCTTAAAAGTTGAATTTCTTGTTTCACGCAAAGAGCGCAAAGCATGCGCAAAGATCGCAAAGAGTTAAAATATTAAAAGTTATCTTAGCGGTCTTCGCGAAAAACTTTGCGACCTTTGCGTGAAATTTGACTTTTATAACGCTTTCTTTTTGTAACTGATTGGTGAAAGAGCTAAAGTCATCATTCGCATGCTGCAATTTGTTTTTTGCAGTTCTCCATTCCCCAATTTGGAGAGAAAGGTGATGCAGATTTAAAAGTTTCGAATTTGGCCATTGCCAACGTGAGAATTGGTTTTGCCGGTCTTTTACCACCGCCCATAAAATCAGGTGTATGCATCACTGTTATGCCTTTCAGATAATAACCACGGGGATTTTCCGGATTTAATGTTATTGCTTTATCAAAGCATTCGTTAGCCTTTGGTAAATACTCAGCACCCCGTGACATAGGATCTACCTGAAGGCGCGCAACATATAAATAGCCTTGCAGTGCCATGCATTCCGAAGAGTCGGATTTCAGATTTAAGGCGGCATCTAAGAATTTTTGTGCCTGATCAAGAACTTTATCGCGCTCGTCGGCATCAGTTAGTCTAAAGCTTTGACTAATGCTTGTATAGGCAGCATAATAGTATGGCAACCACTGGGTTTTCTCTGCCATAGCAATTCTCTCGAATATTGCTGACAGGGATTGTAAAGGTTCGCTCTGTGTTGAAATTTTTTCGAGATTTTCTTTCATAGCAGCGACGTACTGATCACTCTGAGCATTGCTTCTGACCGAAAAAATCAGACAAAGTAAAAAACAAGTTGTTTGTAAAGTTTTCATAATTTTAATTTTAAATTGTTAATAGTTTATTAGGAATTAGGATTTTAGGTGTTTAGATCTATATTGATAATTCCTAATTTTCATGATCAAATTCTAAAAATTGATTTTTTAATACTGTATGTAATTTTTATCCAATGTAATAAATACACCAAGCACAAAGAACCGTTTAGCAGCCGGTTTGATGGGGTATATGGTATAATTCCCGCTACTATCTGGTAATTTGCTATAATTATAACTAAATATTTGATTGAATCCCAAAACATTACTTACGGAGAAATGGACAATGGTAAAACAGTTCCACAGGCTGGTAAGATAACTAAGGTTCATGCTTACATTATGATAATCTATGGTGTAATGCTCTTGCCCTGCTTCAGCTCCTGGAGCATAATAGGGTCTGCCGCTGGCATATTGATAGGTCAATCCAAATTGGGTATGAAGCTTTGTAACAAAATATTTCCCAACTACGCTTAAACTATGTTTGGAAAACAAGTATGGCGTTTCAAAAGAAGGCAGATCTTTATATAGCTTTCGGGTATCGAGAAATGTATAGGACACCCAATAATCGCCATTTTGCAGTGTTTTTTGATCTCTCAGGAATAGCTCAATTCCTCTTGCATAGCCATATCCTTTATTGTTGTAATGCTGTGGGTCGGGGTCATTAAGTTCCGTGTACCGTACGAGTTTATGATATTCTTTGGAAAATGCCTCGATACGAAATGAACGTTTATTTTTGGTATATTGATAGTTAACGATATAATGTGTGGCTTTTTCGGAAGAAAGAGATGGATTGAATTTTAAATAATCATCTTTGGGTAATTCGCTAAAAATCCCGTAAGCCAGGGACACCTGATCATATTCCCCCGTTTTGTAAGCCAGTGAAAACCTGGGAACCAACGATATTTCCTGAATCAGTCCGGCATACTCTAGTCGCGAACCAAGTCGGGCAAAGAGTCTTTTGCTTATTTTCCATTCCGCTTCCAGGAAAACTGCTATGATTGGGCTCTTATAATGCAGGTGGTAGTCTACGGCGGAGTCTTGCTGTGCATATTGTTGATTGTAATTTTGATAGTCAAATTCTCCGCCTGTTTTAACGGATAACTTATTAGATATACTATTTTGCAGGGTTACCCTGAACTGAGCAATCCGGTTATGCGTATTTACTGAAAAATGTTCGAATCGAATCAGGTTATCATCGAAGTTAAATGAACCACCTGTTTTTAACGACCATTGTTTAAACACGGTTGCTGTGTAAACCGTATTCAGATAAATATTATTGTCCGCAAGATTAAAGTGGGTATTGCCATCGTAGGCGTTATATTCTGGCAGCACCAGGCCAAGTTTGTTGCTACTGAAAGAGCCGAATGATTTAATAAATCCGGTTTTACCTACTTTCTTGCGAAACATTGCAGTTGATTGCAGTGTTTCAGGATTGTGCTTCCAGGTTATATCTTGTTTAACAATGGAATTGTATGGTAGCATGTTATTATAATCCACGTCAATTGTAAAAGCTGTTGAGTCGCCTTTCCAAGTGCGGTTTATGCCGGCACCGAACGGAAAAATGGAAATACTGGTAAGACTTTTGGTAGGGTAGGCATAGGTTTGAAGAATTAATGCTGATGAAAGTGCCTGGCCATATTCGGCCGAATAGCCCCCCGAACTAAAAGATACTCCGCTAAAAAGTGAAGGCGAAAACCGTCCACGTTCCGGCAAATCGGGTACTTTGGAAGTATAAGGATTAGAAACCAACATTCCATCTACAAAAGTCTTAGTTTCATTTTGCTCACCTCCCCGTACAAACAAGGCTCCTTCTTCTCCAACTGTCTGTACTCCTGGCAAGGTGCCTAATCCTCTGAAAATATCACCATTAGAATTTGGTGTAGTAAGGATGTCAAGCGCTTTGAGTTGAATGCCCCTTTTTTTATCACCAGCTTCAAACGTGCCGGCGGTAATAACCACATCATTCAGTTGTGTGTTTTTTTCTTTCAGGATAATGACCTCAGGACTTTGATTGCTTTGTGACAGATTGATATTGATTTCAAAGTTCTCGAAACCAATATGACTTACTACTATTACCTGGGAGCCGGTAAGGGAGGTTTTAAATTCATATTTTCCCAATGTATCCGTGGTAGCTCCGTCATAGCTCCCTTTGATATAAATGTTTGCGCCAGGTAGAGGATTGTTTTTCGCGTCAGTTACTAATCCGTGAAGATTTTGACCTTTAACGGCAAAACAAAAACTCATGATTTGGATAACTAATAAAAATCGGTTCATAAGAAATATTTTGAACAAATCTCTCACAAACTGGTGGCGTTTACAAAAATAAAATGCCGGATTGATAAACCCGGCAGATGAATTGAAGATTTTAGATGCTAATCTGTAAGCCTACATTCCAGGCATATTTACAAAGCTTGCACGTTTGAATTCTTTAGTACGATCGAAAAGAAAACGATAGGTAACGTGAGTTTTATTAATGGCACCCCCAATCTGTTCTATCATTTTCATCATGGTAGGATTGAAGTCACCTATCCAGTTCAGTTCCATATCTTTATAAGGGAATTTCGGATCCCAGGCTATTTCGGCAAATTTCATAATCTGTGCGCCGTCAACACCTTTTTTCCTGTATTCGGGAACTATACCAAAGATTTGGCCGAGAACCTTGTTGCATTTGCCCCTTTTGAGTAAATACATAAATTTTAATTTTGCCCACCAATTCAGCGTTCCGTTGATATGTTTGATCAGCTGGTTAATTTCAGGATGCATCAGAAAGAATCCGATCGGTTCATTTTTATAATAGGTAAAAATCATCAGTCGTTCATCCAGTATAAGCCATAGCCTTTTTATCATAACCATGGCCTCTTCCAGCGTCATTTGTTTAACACCCGGAAAACGAGCCCACGCCCTGTTATATACCGTGCAAAAGTCCTGAGCATATTTTTCGGGGTTTTTCTTTTCAATATTCCTGAATTCAAAATCGGGATTTTGGAAAATCCGTTCTGCTTTTTCAGCTACTTCGGGCTTAACATTGGCTTTGCTGACGGTGCGATAATAGGTATATTGATTAAAGAAGTTCTGAAAGCCATATGCTTCGAATAAATCATTGTAATATCCAAAGTTATAAGGCATGGCATAGTTGGGTTCAGTAAAGCCATCTTTCAGACATCCCCACCAACGATCGCGGTCGCCAAAATTGATAGGTCCATCCATTGCTTCTAAACCATTTTCCTGGAGCCAGTTTTTGCAAGCATCGAACAAGGTAAAAGCTGCTTCCTGATTGTTAATACACTCAAAAAAGCCCAAACCTCCTGTAGGTTGATCGTATTTTTTTCTGGTGTCTTCGTCAAAAAATGCGGCAACTCGTCCTACTAATTTTCCTGAAGAATCCTGTAATAACCATCGTTTACATTGTCCGATTTTAAGCAGTTTATTTTTTTCAGGATCAAATACATCTTCAATGTCATTGTCGAGCGGACGGATCCAATTTTTTTCATTTTTGTATAGTTTTACCGGTAACAGCAAAAACTCTTTTTTTTCTTTTCTGCTTTTTACTTCAATTAACTGAAACATGATATTTTATTATAAGTTAGTATTTTATAAAATTTTTTTAAGAATGCAAATATAATGCACTAATTTGTATTAAGTCCAATTGCATTACAAAAATTTACATATCACACTCATCTATAAAACAGAAAAGCTTTTATTCATTTGTAAAACATATTATTATTTATTATTTTCATCGTGGGCAATCAATAAATGAGGATTGGCTGACGCGGAAACATAATTAATAATTATGCAAATAAACCAAAACATAAACAGCCTCGATTTACTTTACGATGACATCCCGGTGCCGTTTGTGATTAAAACCATGGAGGATATTGACAGGCGATTAGGCGGCATTGCCGACAACCCGCACCGACATAATTATTACACCATCATTTGGTCCTCTACTGCCACCGGGAAACACATTATAGACTTTAAGGAATATCCTATTCTTCCCCAACATATCTTTTTTGTAAGTCCCGAACAGGTTCATCAGGTAATTACTGATCCGGGTCCAACCGGTTATGTTATTCTTTTTACACCCGAATTTCTTCAGAAAAACAGTATTCGCGAAGATTTTATAGCAAATCTGAAATTATTTCAAAAAAGTGATGAAACACCACCGCTTCCGTTGACTGATAAAATGATGATTTCGCTTAAATTATTTACCGGTCAGATGCAATCTGCTTTTAATTCTGATGATGATATGCGATTCGAAGCTATCGGTGCTTATTTAAAGCTTTTTCTGATCGAATGTAATGGACATTGTTCGTTATTTCCCGATTCTAATACCCAAAACATTGAAGTAGGCAAAACGCTTGTAAGAAATTTTAAAGCCATTGTTGAAAATAATTTTACAAAATGGCATCAGGTAAAAGATTACGCGGATGCTTTGAACGTTACGCCCAATTATCTTAATGAAGTTATTAAATCTACGATTCATGTTTCTGCAAAGGATTTCATTCAAAGCAGGGTTGTACTGGAAGCCAAACGTATGGCTATTTTTACTGGTAAAAGCAGTAAAGAAATCGGATACGACCTGGGTTTTGAAGATCCATCGCATTTCAGCAAGTTTTTTAAAATTAACCTTGGGTACTCTATCCAGGAGTTTAAGAAAAGTGTGAAATAAACAAGAGATGGAAGAACCAAGAGCCAAGAGCCAAGACATCGTTAGTTTATTAAGAATTGCTAACGGCTAACGGCCAATAGCTAATCGCTAACTTGATCCTTCATTTATACCATTCTTCCCGTAATTTATCCATTTTCCAGCGCTACATGATAACTTAACTTTGTAGTATTAAAAACAATTAAAAACGATAATTATGGAAAATCTGGAAAAAACAAAGTGGATCTTAGACCCTGTGCATAGCGAAATAGCTTTCAAAGTGAAGCATTTAATGATTACCAACGTTAAAGGAGTATTCAAAGAATATGGGGCAAGTATTTATACTACCGGCGAAGATTTTATGACCTCCGAAATTGATTTTTGGCTGGATCCGGCTTCGATTGATACCGGTGTTGCTGATCGCGATGCACATTTGAAAAGTGCAGATTTCTTAGATGTTGAAAATCATAAGCAGATAACTTTTACCGGAGATTCATACGAAGCCGTGGATAATGATGGGAGTTATACATTGTATGGCAACCTTACTATTAAAGGTATTACCAAACAGGTTAAACTCGATGTTGAATTTGGTGGCGTAATGAAAGACCCCTGGGGAAATGAGAAGGCGGGATTTGCTATCAATGGCAAGATAAACCGTAAGGATTGGGGTTTAAATTGGAATGCAGCACTAGAGGCAGGTGGAGTGCTTGTAAGCGACGAAGTTAGAATAAGCTGTGAAGTGCAGCTGGTGAAACAATCTTAAATTTATTAGAAATGGCAAACTCGGTTTTACACAAGGCAAACACCCGTGGGCATGCTAACCACGGGTGGTTGAATAGTTTTCATACCTTTAGTTTTGCAAACTATTACGATCCGGAACGAATTCATTTTGGAGCATTACGGGTATTAAACGACGATACGGTGGAAGGCGGAATGGGTTTTGGAACACATCCTCACGATAATATGGAAATTATTTCTGTTCCACTGGAAGGCGATCTGGTGCATAAGGACAGTATGAACAATGAATCTATTATAAAACATGGTGACATACAGGTAATGAGTGCCGGCACAGGTATTTTTCACAGCGAATACAATAAGAATAAGGATAAACCTGTAAAATTTTTACAGATATGGGTGTTACCTGATCAAAATCAGGTTTCTCCCCGGTATGATCAGATTACATTAAACGTTGAGGATCGTCATAATAAGTTACAACAAATATTATCTCCAAATCCTGACGATGCAGGAGTGTGGATTTACCAAAACGCTTGGTTTCACCTGGGGAAATTCGATAAGGGTTTCAGTGAGGACTATGTTATCAAAGCAAAAGGTAACGGTGTGTATACTTTTATATTAAGCGGTGAGGTGACTATCAATGGACAGTCATTAAAAACTCGCGATGGATATGGTGTTTGGAATGTTGATAAAATTATGATTCATGCAGATTCTGATGCCGAGTTTTTGCTGATGGAAGTACCGATGGCGTATTAAATTAAGTTTTGGGTTGTCCGCTTATAATTGGTTTAATAATATATTCATTATTTGCGACTTGGAATGCAAACCCGCTCGCCTGTATTTTTCCTCACCATTCTTAAAAAGCATGAGTGTGGGAACACTTTGAATTTTGAAGCGGTTTGCTATTTCGGTATTTTGGTCAACATCTATCTTAATCACTCTCACTCGTTCGCCTAGTTCAGCAGCTACTTCTTTTAAAATAGGAGACTGTACTTTGCAAGGGCCACACCATAATGCATGAAAATCAATGATAACGGGTCGAGTATCCTTAATTATCGAATCAAAACTTGCTTTCATAATTTAAATACTTTGAAATTTTGCCTGTTCTGTATGAGTTATGACTCCCAGTATATTATTATAAGACCAAAAATTAGCGTAGTTGTTTGCAAACTTTTAATATTTATTTATGTGGTTGAGTGGCTTAGCTGATTAACCTGCCTGTACACTGAGCGTAGTTGAAGTCTGCTCTTCACTGTGTGTAAGATTGACAAGAGCATAATCGACTCAGTGACGATGCAATAACATCCATTATGAAAGAAGATTTTGGACATATAAAGGATTAATAGTAAGTTTGGTGGATAAACAGTTATGGCACGCTTAATAGCTATTAGTCAGTTTGAGCGTAATTGAAATGAGATGAAAAAAGAAATTAAGAAATTACTTAATGGTTCGTTACAAAGAAAATACTATAAGGTTATTAAAATCCTTTACTTAAGGATCATTTCAATACCTTTTGGTTACAACCTAAATAAGCTAGCCTGTATTTATAAATCTGACAAATGGGGAAAACATTTTTATACAAAGCACTATAGAACACATTTTAGAAAATTTAAATTTAAAAGAATTAAATTATTTGAAATTGGTGTTGGAGGTTATCATTATCCATATGTTGGAGGTAATTCATTGAGGATGTGGAAAAGATATTTTCCTTTTGCAAAAATTATCTCATTGGATATCTACGACAAATCTTTTGTTAAAGAAAGACGGATAAAATTATATCAAGGTAGTCAGGTAGATGAAAAGGTTCTGAACAAGATAATTAATGACAACGGTGACCCTGATATTATCATTGATGATGGAAGTCACATTAATGAACACGTCATTTTAACTTTTAAAATTTTATTTCCGAAACTAAAAAATGGCGGAATTTACGTTGTAGAAGACACGGAAACGTCTTATTGGCCAGATTATGGAGGCGATAGTGAAAACCTTAGCAATCCTTCTACAATTATGAATTTTTTTAAGAGCCTTACCGATTGCCTGAATCACCAGGAATTGGTAAACGATCATACGGCCACTTATTTTGATAGAAACATATATTCGATACAATTTTATCATAATCTCATATTTATTTTTAAAGGAATTAACAATGAGAGCTCGAATGTTGATCCCAATGATCCAAACAGCATTTTGGCTGACAAAATTTATATATAGTTAACACCAGGCGAACGCAACCAATACACTATAACAATCCTGATGTTGGCAAACCTGTCAGAGTTAGCAGAGACATGATGCCTCCGCGAATACTTCAACTTCCGAAAGAAAGACAGTAATTTGAAACTGGGGAAAGTATAATAGTCGAAACTAAAATCGTCCGGGTTTTCACCCGAACGATTTTGCCTACGGTTACTTAAACTTCTCAAACTACTACTAAATGAGGATCTTATTTGCTATGGCTATTTTCCGTTCGTGCTAAGGAATACTGCACTAAAAGCAGGTTTTTTTGCAAAATTACCATTGAATAATAATGGTGAAATAGAAGTAATAGGTGTATTTTTGTCAGCTCTTATCAGTAGGTTGGCATGCGCGTCATCAATACCCCAGATTGTAATTCCGGTTCGCTGCGCAGCGGGAATATTTTTTACATAGGAGTCGATAATATATTTATAAGTTTCCGCCTGATAATTTAATTTGTAAACATCCGTAGGATCAAAGAAGGGCTTTGCTAATGGGTTCTCATTAACGCTTAGTGCCGAAATCCTTATTTTTAAGCCGGTAGCCCCCAATTTTCTAAAAGCAATTTCAATGTTGGCATAAGTATTTAATCCCGTACCATTACTAATGTTTATAAATAACTGAACACCTATTCCGTCAACCTGCGCACCTTTTCCTTTAAGATAATTTACATAGCTTATTAATGAATCTACTTTAATTGCATATACGTCGAGGTAAGATTCTTCCATATATAACGATGCAGTTGGATCTGCAGCATGGGCATAGTTTAAGGCTTTTAAAGCAAAATCTTTTCCCATATAAGCTGACCATACTACAACATCTGAACTGGTGGTGCTACGACCTGAATTGAGACCAACTGAGCCATTATCAGCCAGAGGCTCGCTTACCACTGCCCAACTGTGGATTTTATCCTTGTAATGAGTAATGGTTTGCGTAATGAATTTATTCATGGCGGTATCCAATTTAAGTTGTATGGTTGAAGTTGGAAGCCCCGCTGTTATACCTGAATAGGTTTTCAAATAAGCAGCATTCAAATCGTGATTCCCAATCAGGCTGTACCCGTACAAGTTAAGCCCGGCCGATGCAACAGGAATAACAAGAGCATCGGAATTAGTGAAATCCAGACTACCATCAGCTTTTACAATTTTAGCATGGCTAAGTTGATTTAGCAAAGTTGCACTATTCGCTTCTGCTATGGCTACTGCTTTATATTTGGCATTATTTAAAAACAAAGCTGAATCCAGCGCAAAACCAAACGGAATTGTAGTGGAAGATTTAATAATGGCTGTAGTATCAGAAAAATTAGCGAGGTTTTGGATACCAACCGGATCCATTCTACAGGAAATGAAAAATGCGGAAAAACTTGCCACCAGGCTCAAAATATATATCGATTTTATTTTCATAATTAACGTTTTTAGATTTTGAATATTGTAGAACGCATTAATAACCAGGGTTTTGATATTGACTGGTGTTGAGATCTGAAACTGCATTCAATTGTGACCTTGGAATGGGCCTCAACGCATGAAAATTCTGGATATTTGGAGCAGCGTCAGTATTGAATGCTTTTACCCTATCTACAAGTTTTCCTCTTGTTGCCAAATCGGACCATCTCATCTGTTCCCCACAAAGTTCCCGGGTACGTTCATCAAGAATAAAATCTAGAGTTATCTGAGACACATCAGTAATTTGTATTGCATTGTACCGGCGTTGAACTTCTGCGTCGCTTAAGTTTGTACCATTAATTGCAGCTGCACCAAGTGGCGACTTTCTTATGATATCCTTAATTTGATTAGGACTTAAATTCTTTCTGTTAGCGGCCCTTAATCTAAGTGCATTAATCAAAGTGACTGCATCAGCTGGATGCCCATCCTGAAGTGCGGCTTCTGCACCAAGAAGATAAACTTCGGATAGTTTACTCATTGGGAATGGCCTACCTCCTTGATCATTAGGCTGATTTTTTTTAGCATCAAAATATTTGCTGAGGGCCGGGAAGATAAATTCGCCTCGTTGTGTGGCCACATAACCGTTTAAAGAATAAAACTCCCTTGGCGCAACAACTCTGTATTTCTTTTTCACCGGAAGTCCATTGATTGAGTCTGCTTCCTGGTTTGTTTTCGTTAGAATAAAAGCGGTATCGCCCACCGCGAAAGTCCCGGTAGCCGTAGTAGCTAAATATACTGTTTGGAACGTTCCGTCATAACGGCTGTCGTTATCTTTATCTGCAAAAGCTGTATTAAAATTCCAGGGGGTAGGGCACCAACGTCTCAGGGGACGGCCATATGCAGTATTTCTAACGCTCGTTGGATTTGTAGTTGAAGTTGCTAATGGAGAAAAAACCAGGGTGTAATTCATATTAAAATCATTATTTGCATCCACGCCTTTGGTACCCCCAATCGTATTGGTAGGATCGGGTAACTCGTTTGCACTATTGTTGCCAGGAATTCGTTCCACCGAATAAAGCATCTCGGAATTATAATCATTGCCTTGTGCATGTACCAGGGCATATGCAGGTTGCAAGGCTACTCCATATTTACTTTGATTATTGATGACCTCAATAGCTGCATTATAGGCATTAGTAAAATCCGTGGCCTCCTTTGCAGTAGAATAGGCCTTTTGAATGTAAGCTTTGGCCAATAAGTGGAAAGCAGCAGCTTTGAAAAGCTTGAAGGCACCCGCTGGTCTCTGATCCGGAAGCTGTTGGGTTGCGTATATCAGGTCATTAATAATAGCGCTGTAATCTTTCTTTAAGATATCATTGAATGGCAGGCGATTAAATCCCTGGAATGGAGTTGCATTATAGGCTAAATCCCCGGATCCTAAGTCTACCGGAACGGCACCGTATTGCTGTACTAAAATCATATAGTATTGAGCTCTCAGGAATCTGGTTTCGGCTATCAATACATTTCGTGTGCTTGAATCAATGGCTGCTGTGGGTGAGAAAATTACTGAAGGAGCGAATTGTATAAGCATATTCGCCTGATTAATATTAGGCCATGATCTTCCCCAAGCTGTCTGGGTTCCCCCATTATTAGCGTCAAGAGTGTAATTACCTGCTGTATAAGCATCCCCACCACTACTAACTCTCACCTGATCCGCATAGGTGTATTCGTCCGTACCTCCAACAGTGCTGAGCAGCATACCATCCGTTCCGGAAAGATATCTCATATTTGAATAAAGTGCATAAACGCCACTTCTAAAACCATCCGGAGTTTTAAAATAATCTGTAGAAAATACGGTAAAAGGATGTTCTGTCAGTTTATTAGTACACCCTAACGCTATTAGTAAAAAGGCACTTACAGTATATAGAATAATATTTTTCGTTTTCATAAACATAATATTTTTCGTTAAAATGAAAAGTTTGCACCTATAGATAATGTCCTTGACAGAGGGGTGGATGCACTCACTACGAGCATACCATTGCCATTCACATTGTTTCTTATGTTACCAGGATTTGAAACTCCTGTATTTCCCGCAGCTGTGCTTTCAGGATCAATACCTGTTTGTTTCATAAAGGGAGAAAAGAGCGTAGCAACATTATCAATAGTAGCATACAACCGAACTGTTTTGAAGTGTATTTTACTCAATAATTTGTTCGAAAAAGTATATCCCAGGTTGATACTTCTGAGTTTTACAAAGGAAGCATCATAATATCCCAGGGTAGTCCAGGCGGTGGAAACGGTACTCAAACTACTCAGCGCAATGGAAGGGAACCAGTTAGTAGGATTGGTTGGTGTCCAATAATCTACTCTTATTTGATTTCTGCTACCATTATATTGGGTGAGATAGCCGGCTAAAGGCTGATGTATCTGGCTAACAAGTGTACCTCCAAAACGGGCATATAGATTAAATGAAAGATCAAATCCCTTAAAGGAGAATCTGTTTGTCATACCACCCTGGATATTTGCATCGCCACTTCCAATGATTGCTTGGTCGTCAGTAGTTATTTTACCATCTCCATTAAAATCCTTTAACTTAATCATACCAGGTACAGCTCCATATTTGGCCGCGTCAGCAGCTTCATTTAACTGCCATATACCTAATTTTTTATAGTCAAAAATCGCATTCATCGACTGGCCTACAAATAATTGATTGGCAACATCCTGAGTAGTTTTATTAGCTAATGAAAGAATTTTATTTCTATTCGCAAATAAATTAAAGTCAGTATTCCAAGTGAATCCACTTTTAGACTGCACATTTGTACTGGATAATGACAATTCAAAACCATAATTCCTTACACTTCCGACATTGGTTTGGTATTGCCCGGGGATACCGGAAGATGCAGGCAAAGTAACGTTGTACAGCACGCCATTTGTAGTGGTATTATAATATTCTGCTGAACCGGAAATTCTGCTATTTAAAACTCCGAAATCAAGCCCCAAATTGTAAGTCTTAGTGTATTCCCAGTTCAAAGATGAATTTGGCAGGTTAACAATACCATAACCTGTAACAATTGATGGTCCATAGTTATACCTGATTATAGCACCCTGGCTCGTATTGGTGTTGATAAAATTTTGGTTACTAACTAAACCCAACGAAGAATAGGGGTTAATGGCCTGATTTGAAGTCTGTCCTAACCCAGCCCTGAGTTTGAGGGCAGTTATAACTTTAATGTTTTCCATAAATCCCTCCTTTTGGATGTTCCATCCAACTGAAACAGCAGGATATTGATGCCATTTGTGTCCGGCCGCAAGTCTCGAGGAACCATCGTCTCTTCCTGTAATGGTTATCATATACTTATCGTTGAAAACATAAAGAATTCGTGCCATATAGGAAAGTAATGCCCAACTGGATTCGCCACCACTCACTGTTGGATAAGGCGTGTTATTGGATGCGGCGAGATTATAAAATTGAACAAAATCAGCATTGATAGAATCCTTTGTAACTGAAGTATTATGCGAATGGAATTCCTGGGTACTGAATAAACCGGTAAAGCTTATCTTATGCTTTTGGGCAAACGTTTTTTCATAGGTTATTATATTTTCAACGGTATAGCCCCAGGATTCTGAATTGTTTACAGTAGCAGTATTACCCTGGAAGGCTCTAAAATAATCCGGATTATTGGGGGTATAGGCACCTTTAAACTGATCATCCTCTTCTCTGAAATAGGTTAAACCAAGATTAATACGGTATTTTAAGCCAGGGATAAATTCATATTCCCCATACAAATTATCGAAGGTTCTTGATCTTGTAACGCGGTCAACCCAATTATTATTATTGTGTTTTAGCAATATGGGATTGAACGTTCCGCCATTAATATCGTCTATATTACCGGCAGGAAGGTAATTTATTGTTCCATCAGCCTTATAAACCGGCGATAAAGGGCTCAAAGATAAAATAGGAAACATTGTACCAAACTGCACAAATTGTGAACCGTTTGAAACATTTATGGCATTCATGGTACTTAACCCTACTTTAATTTTTTTCCCTATTTTACTATCATAGCTTCCCCTGAGTGTATAACGTGTGAAGTCTTGTGCAGGTAAAACAGCTGTTTCAGTATAATAACCTCCTCCTAACGAAAAAGTACTTCCTTCCTCATTTCCTCCGGAGATCGTGATGTTCTGGTCGGTTTTATGTGAAGTTTGATATATTAACTTCTGCCAATTTGTTGACTGCCCTGTAGCCATGGAATTTAACTCATCTGCTGTGTACCCACCATTAAACCCTGTATAATTTCGCATTGCAATGTATTGTTCCGGTGTTAGTACAGGATAGTCATTGGCAACTTTACCCCAGCCATAATAGCCATTATAAGTTATTAAAGATTTTCCCGCTTTACCTTTTTTTGTGGTAATCAACACAACCCCATTTGCCCCACGTGAGCCATAAATAGCTGTTGAGGAAGCATCTTTTAAAATATCAACAGAAGCAATGTCATCAGGGTTAAGGTCATTTAAGTTTCCGTCAAAAGGAGTTCCATCAACTACAAACAACGGATCGTTCGACCCAAAAATAGATCTTGAACCCCTGATTCTGATTTGATCACCTGCGCCAGGATTAGTACCTGTCCTTTGTATTTCCAAACCCGCAGCTTTCCCTTGAAAAGCTTGCGATATATTTGCCGAAGGTACTTCGCGTAATTCCTGTTCGTCTACGTGAACTGTCGCGCCTGTAACATCACTTTTTTTCATGGTACCGTAGCCAACTACCACAACTTCTTCTAGTTTATTAACGCTGGGAACCAATATAACTTCAAGTACAGATTGATTGCCCACAGGTATTTTCTTTGTATTGTATCCCACGAACGAAAATACGAGTACTGAGTTTTGAGTGGCCGTGACTGTGAATTTTCCATCAATATTAGTGACTGTGCCTGTTGTGGTGCCTTCAACAACCACATTAACCCCAACTAACAGCTCATTGGTAGTACTATCTTTTACAGTACCCGAGATCTTTTGCTGTTGAAGGGCCCACGTCACCGTATTATGCTCTTTACTCATCGACAAACCACTTGCTGAAAATACGGTGGTACATATTACAATTAGTACCACGGGCAGTTTCATAAGCATTGACTTTTTGGGTCTTTTCTTTAAAGCCAAATGTGCCAGATCATATTTTTTTTTCATAAACCAGATATTTTATATTAATAATGGCTATTTCGTATTGTTTATGTTATAATCAACTTATTCCTTTCTTTATCAATAAATATTGAGACAACTTTAATTTTTTCAAATGATTTTTAGGATACGATGCTGTTTTAGGGTGACACAAAGAGGAGAAAATTTTGCACCAACAATTTGCTTTTCTATGAATTGATTAATTTTTAAATTTTGGTATTTTTTATTACCCAAATGCTCAATTAATGACATAGGATAAAAATTAGGGGTTGTAACTTCTCGGCAATATTAGCTTACAATTTTCGAGGACGCTATAATTAAATAAGCAACGATTATTAAAAAATTGACATTATACCAAATCATAGCATTTACATGGGTTTGATACAATAAATTCAAACGTTATTTTAAGATAGATTTAGTTTAAATAAGCGTTCAACTCGATACTCGTTTTATGGGAATTATAATATGAACGAAACCAGAGTCCTCCTGTTTTTAGGAGGGTTGGGAGGTCTATGCAAGAACTAAAGGCCTACTGGCGGCGTTGGGAGGTCTATAGTCCAGATGAAGCCCTTATTTATATTGATATAATTTTATATGTTGGATGTGATAATTATCCACAGGAAGCCATAAGTGTCTTCCCTGATGGTCCTGATCGCCATTAAGTCTTAATTTAGGTATAATCTTTTCATGCTCAATTTTTACCTCATCAATATAGCCGATACCAACCATTGAATCGTTCTGTATGGAAGTGAAATTTACTACGATGCCTTTACCTGCTATTAAAAACTCATCCGGGCCCATATTAATGATAATAGCTCCGGCCCTGCATTTGGACGGATCTACGTCCCGGGGTGCAGAAAGCCAGTTAAACTGATGTTTGATATTCATTGTGTAGTTTCCCAAAGTCAGTGTTACCATGTGTTTAATGCTATCCAGCAAAACACCGGACATTAGTCCTAAGCCTTGTTTTTCAAGAATAATTGGACTCAATTGATGTAGCATCTCATAGCATTTTGTCAAAGGATCATTGGCCGGATCATTTATTGATTCAATAGAAAATGGGGAATACCCCATGGCATCATGTTTACCAAAGGCATAAAGAGAAGTGACCTCACTGTGAAAAGCACCACCTGTTTCAGGAATAAACAGAGGATTATCCGGTTGTTTGTACTTATCGCTCCAGTTAATGAAATCAGGGAAATAGATATCTGGTGCAAAAAAGTCGATATCTGGGGCAGCAGCTCTCCAGACATTGAAAAGATGGGGTAGGGGACCTGCTGATGGATATTGACCGGGCGTATAATTGGGTCTGATCAGTGCTGCATTAACATACATAGGCAACGGATATTGTTTCTTCCCAGCCAACGTCAATTGCTCAATAAATTTACCATAAAACCAGGCCATAAATATTTCTTCCGTAGGTTCACTTTTGCCAAATATCTCTTCCCATGAACCCGCAGTTTTGAATCCATTGGTACTCCATGCCTTCATTATTTCGGGCGTTAAAGATTTTTTATGTTCTTCCAAATACGACAATAATTCTGATGGCACCTGATCGTTGTAATTATTATTAGCAGCTTTGCTGTATTCACGAGCATTTGGAAGCATGCCAATTTCATTTTCTACTTGAATCATTACTACAGTCTGATCCTTACAATCAATTTCGCGAATATGTTTTAATAAGGCTGAAAAAACATTGATATCTGCCTTTAGGTTTTCATCACTAAACGGCGATAATATTTCCATGGCTTTCCCCGCTTTGTTAACAGCACGGGGAAACCGCTTGTAATTTTCTTTTACCCAAAGGGGGGCATAACACGACATGGAGTTCTTCCAAACGCCAAACCATAAAAAAACGATATGTAAGTTATTCTTTCTGGCATTCAGGATAATACTGTCAATCAGTGTAAAATCGTACCTCCCTTCTGTGGGTTCAATCAATTCCCAATATGCAGGCACCAAAACTGTGTTTAAATTCATCTTTACCAGGTTAGTCCATATCGGACGCATGTGTTCGATATTCGAGGCGCTCGAATTCCCAAGCTCTCCAGCTAACATCAACAGCGGTTTCCCATTCACAATTAACTGTATGGCTGATCCTTGTACTTTTAGGTGAGGGATTTTATTTTCAGTTTTTACCTGGGCATTAGCGTTAGAAAAGATGGCGAAAAACGAAAGCAGAAAACAAAAATTCAAAACAGATTTCATAGTTTAAGAGTTTATTAGATGGAGTCCGCAAGGGTTAATCGAAAATTCCGGCAAAAGTCAAATCAACAAAAAATATTTCTCTGACATTGTATACAGTAAATCCAACCTTTTAAATTTAGGCGATTTTAATGAACAATTTTTGAGAACGCTATAATGAAATGAGCATTAAAAATAAATAAATTGACAAAATGAAAATTTTGAGAAGACACAGACTCTTCATTCCGTCTAAGGGAATTTTAATGGTAGCAGGTAACTATTTAATAATGCCTGGCGTTGAGGTAATATTAGTAAGATACTAGAGTGGTAATACTGGAATTGGGTAAACTAATTTCAAAGCTTTTACCTGAAACAGTAAGATCTGATCCCTTGGCAACATTTGAACCGTTTGAAGTTACATACCTGGAAAAGGCAGAAACAGTAGCTCCGGAAATACTGAAGGGCAGTGAAGCTTCTCCTGTGTTTTGGTTTATTGCAATAATGATAATGGTGGATCCATTTTTATAGGCAGTAACATATACACTCGATGTTGGATTAACCGTAGCAGAAATTTTATAAGATCCCGGACGTACAAATCGCGCATACTGCGACATTACCCACCCACGTTTGGTAACATTGCTATTTTCATCGATAAGACCATAGTATCTCACAATATACCACCAGCAATACAAGCTAAAGCCAGAATTCATACAATCGTGGATTTCTTTCGCCAAAGTCATTGCTCCACTCCAGGTATTTGCATCATTGGTATCTGTATAGTGTTCAGTCATCCACACTTCTTTGCCTTTTTGAGCTGCCAGGGCATAATTGGATAAGCCCGCACCATATATATGGCCGGCAATATAATCTACCTTTGTTACGGCAGTTGGATCATTAAGAATAGGATCGGTAAAAGACTTATCGAAATGAAAAGATTCTGCCGCCATCAACTTGCAACCTACAGAGGAGCTGTTATTATTAATAAATGTAATCATTTGCGACGATGTCCAGTCACAAGATTCGTAAGTAACTTGAATGTCCGGCTCGTTTTGGATTGATATTGCATCAAGTGCGGCTTCATTAAAAAACATTGTCCTGACAAAAGAATTCAGATGATTCGCGAAAGCAGCATAAGAATTTGAGTTTAAGCTTCCGCCAACAATATTGTGACTGGTTTTCATCCATGCAGGGGGAGACCATGGTGAAGCAATAATCACTGCACCAAGTGCTTTAGCTGCTTTTGCAGTTGCAACCTGACTCATAAACGTGCTGCTGTCGTTCGGAACTTTAATGCGTAATACACTAAGTCCAAGTTTTCCATCCCCTAAACCAAATGCTTTGTCTATTTGATCGGGCGTTAAATCAGGTCTCCAATCATTTATACTGGCGCCTCCAAATCCATGAATATATTGTTGTGAGGAACTTGCATCAACATATGTAGTATCTCCCGGAATGATTTTTGGATTAGTTGGGGTACTATGTTCTTTGGAACAGCAGTTCAGCAAAGTCAATACTAAAGTAATGATTAATGGCATTTTAAATTTCATAGGGCTAATTGTTGGACCGGATTTAACCGATATTTCCTCAAATATATGTAAGATTAGTAAAGTTCTACTATAAAAAGTTCAATATTAGTCAGGCTTATCCTGAAATCATATGAAAAATCAAGCATTGTGCATAACTATTCCGGCAAGTCTTAGATTTCGCTGTTAATTGCATCGTCAAATTAACGAGTATTTACCTCACTTAATTGCATTTTTCCGCTTAAAAAAATATAACCTTGATTAGTATTACAATCAATTAGTCTTTTCCATAACTTTGACTTAAATGATCAAATAATATATTTTGAAAAATATGATGGCCGATTATTATTTCAATTTGATGCTTATTAAATGTACGTCGGAGTTGAAATTACGAAATAAAACTTCATAAAAAGGGCGAATGTATTTTCCTCACAAACCCACGTGTTGCAAATATTATAAGAAAATTATTTCCTTAGTATATATCCTGGTAATAATTTATCAGACTGTTTCCGGGCAGCCTCAAAAACCAATTTTTCAATCGTTACAACAGGGACTTTCGAATCAATTGGTTCAATGTATTTTGAAGGACAGTAAAGGGTTTATGTGGTTTGGAACTACGGATGGGTTGAACAAATTCGACGGTTCAAATTTTGTAATTTATGAAAATAATCCGGGTGATACCAGTAGTTTAAGTCATAACTCCATTAATGCATTAATTCAGGACAAAAGCAATAATATCTGGATTGGGACTGCGGACGGCTTAAATCTTTATGATAGAAACAAAGATAACTTTATCAATATAAGAATTCCGAGCATTAATAAAATATATGTTAATACACTATGTTCGGATAACAGCGGTAATATTTGGATTGGAACGATCGGTGACGGATTAATTTTGTATGACCGTAAGAATTTTAAATTTTACTTTTTTACTCACGATGATTCCAATGTTAACACCCTTAGTTCAAATTTTGTAACAAGTATAGTAATCGATAAACAGCAGAATATTTGGATTGGAACAAGCAATGGTCTTGATCTTCTACCTAAGGATCATCACTTTTTTCATTATACGCATACATCCGGTAATAATAGTCTGAGTAAAAATTTCGTAAACACTCTGTATTTAGATAATTACGAAAATTTATGGATCGGTACTCAGGGTGGCGGATTAGACAAATTGGTAAGGAATGGTCAAAAATCTATTTTTCAGCATTACCACCATGATAACCACGCTCATAGTCTCTCCAATAATAATATCTTATCCCTATGTGAAGATAACGGAGGCAACCTCTGGATCGGCACGGATAATGGAGGATTGAATTGTTTCAATAGTAAAACCGGAAGTTTTAATTGTTATTATGCTGAAGATGGTAACCAAAAAAGCTTGAACGGCAATAGTATTCGTACGCTTTATCACGACAATAATAATATTATCTGGATTAGTATACACAACCATGGCATAAATTTTATAGATGAAAAATTTGAAAAATTTGAATTGTTTCAAAAGAATTTTCTTTCGAATAACGCTATTCAAAATAACGATGTAACTGGTTTTGCTGAAGATCAGCGGGGAAATATTTGGATTGCCACAGATGGTGGTGGAATAGCAAAATTTGATATAGGTACACGAATCATTACAAAAATTATCAATCAAACTTCCAAAGGGTCTCTTACCAATAAATATGTACAAACAATTATCTTTGATAAGAGCGAGAACATGTGGGTTGGAACATGGAACGGAGGTATAGACCGTTTCAATAAACTGGGGCTCAAAATTAAAAACTATAGCGTTGAAGGGATCCAAAAAATCGGAGATAATAAAATCAGGTTTTTATATGAGGACAGGCAGAAGAATATTTGGGCGGGTACCTCTGGAAGTGGCTTATTTCTCTATGATTCCGGTTTGGATAAGTTTATTCAGATAGTTGACCATTTAGCTCCTAACGGAACCTCTTTAATTGCTTTTGTAAATTCAATATTCGAGGATTCTCAAAATAACATCTGGGTTGGAACCGCAAATGGATTAATAGAAATAAATAAAAATAACAGGAATGAATTTTTATTTTCAAAGTATTCAGCAGATGGTAATCGAAAAAGCATTAGTAGTAACAGAATAACAACCATTTTTGAAGATTGTAAGAAAAACCTTTGGTTCGGAACGCATGAAAAAGGGTTAAACGTATTCAATAAGAAAGATAATTCATTTATTAATTTTCAGAAGCAGAACGGATTACTTAGTAATTCCATAAAAGGGATATTGGAAGATGAAAATGGTAATTTATGGATTAGTACCACCAAAGGCCTTGCTAAATTTAACCCTGATTCGAAAACGTTTAGAAACTATACTAAAGAAGATGGCCTAAATTCAGATGAATTTCACACAAATTCATGTATTAAGTCAAAATATGGTGAATTTTTCTTTGGTGGAATAAATGGATTCAATGCTTTCTATCCCGATAGTATAAAAGATAATAAATTAATACCTCCAGTATATTTAACTGATTTAAAAATATTTAATAAATCTGCAATCATTGGGCCAGCGGGTTCCCCTTTACAAAAGCACATTAGTGAAACTAAAAAAATTGTACTCTCCTATAAACAAAATTCTTTTACCATCGAATTTATAGCCGTAAATTATACGCGTTCATCTCAGAATCAATATGCCTATATTCTTGAAGGATTGGAGAAAGAGTGGAATTACGTTGGGCACAAGCGGTTTGCTACTTATACCTATATAAATCCGGGAACTTATGTTTTTAAAGTAATGGGTTCTAACAATGATGGAATTTGGAATAAAACACCGACAACACTAGAGATTACCATTTTACCACCATTTTGGAAAACTATATGGGCTTATATTTTGTATTATTTTGTTTTTCTGAGTATACTTTTTGTGTTTATCAGATTATCAGTAATAAGAGCAAAACAGACACAACTACTGGAACTCGATAAAATGAAACTGGATTTCTTTACCAATATTTCACATGAATTGCGTACTCCACTTACGCTTATATTGTCGCCGTTGGAAAATCTGGTATCTTCCAATAAAATTGAAACAGAGTCAAAGAGCCAACTGGCAATGATTTACAGAAATGCCGACAGGCTGTTCAGATTGGTTAATGAGTTAATGGATTTCTCGAAAACTGAAGATAGCGAATTGAAGCTTCTTGTTCAACCGGGGGATGTTGTAAAGGTTACCAGAGAAATATTCGAATTTTATAGTGAAGAAGCAAGTCGAAAAAAGATTGATTATCAATTTAACAGTAAAGAGGAGCATCTTGAAGTATGGTTTGACCGGGATAAATTAGAAAAAATTATCCTGAATTTATTATCCAATGCATTCAAATTCACTTCTATTGAAGGCAAAATAATAGTTGCAGTTGAGAAAACCACAATTGGAAATAAAAAAACCGCAAAAGAATATGTGAAAATTTCGGTGATAGACAATGGGATTGGAATATCTCAAAAATTTATTGATAAGATTTTTGATAGATTCTTTCAATCACCTGATGGGAAAAGTATATCACACACAGGTACTGGCATTGGGTTGGCATTGAGCAAAAATCTAGTAAAATTGCATCATGGTAAAATTGAAGTTACCAGTGAACAGTTTAAAAAAACTTGTTTTTCAGTATACCTTCCTTTAGGGAATTCACATTTCGACAAAAATGAAATGTTTTCAGCACCATCCGATATAAATGCAGCAACTTTGTCTGCAAGTCACGGGGAAACAGCTCACCCAGTTTCCAATAATGCTTCCGTAATTTTAATTGTCGAAGATAATTTCGATTTGCGGAAATATATGGTATCTCAACTTTCCGGTAAATTTAAAATACTCGAAGCTGAAAACGGAGAGGATGGGTATCATATTGCTATCAAAGACATCCCTGATCTTATTATTAGTGATGTAATTATGCCTAAAATGTCAGGTATTGAGTTATGTAAAAAAGTCAAAGAGGGAGTGGCTACAAGTCATATCCCTATTATTCTGTTAACTGCAAAAATAACCCTGGAAGAAAAGATTGAAGGTGTTCAAACCGGGGCAGATGCCTATATTACCAAGCCATTTCATTTCCGTTTTCTTGAAGTGACCATCAAAAATCTTGTAGAAACCAGGCTTAAATTATATCAGCGTTTTAGTCAGGAAGTATTTTTGATGCCGAAAGAATTTAGTGATAACGCATTGGATCAGGAATTCATGCGGCGAATTATTGATTTTATTGAAAAAAATATTTCGAATGAAGAATTGATCGTCGACGATCTGGCCTCACATTTATTATTAAGCCATAGTCAAACTTACCGGAAAATAAAGGCGTTAACAGGGCAAACTGTTCCTGAATTTATCAGGTCTATACGTTTAAAAATGGCCATTAAACTGATGGAAACAGGGAAATATAGTATTTCAGAAATAGGATTTCAGGTTGGATTTACCTCTCCGGCATATTTTACCAGATGTTTCAGAGTGCAATTCGGAAAACCTCCCTCGGAGTATATCTCGGATTTTAATCATAAAAAATAAACGTATTAATAACGTTCTTTTGAAGTCTTTAAATAATCGAATAACAATTCAAAATGATATGGAACAGAATAATGTAAGCCGAAATTTTAACACAATTAGTCCATCTGCAAAATGGCTGTTATACATGAAAGGTCATACAAGTATTCCTTTCGCCCGTCAAACAGCAGAATTAATGGAATATCCCAAAAAATATGTCCCCGATTACGATCGCAGAGATTTGACATTTTGGGCAAGAACTGTTCACTTCGAAAACAGGTATTGGAGCGTTGACCAGTTATTAAATGAATTATCCATAACAAACATATTAGAATTATCATCCGGCTTTTCTTTTAGGGGATTGGAAAAAACAAAACAAAAAGGCGTCCATTATATTGACACAGATTTGCCCGATGTTATTAATACCAAAAAAGAATTTATTACTTCCCTGCAAAAAGAAGGTGATATTACAGAAGGGAAACTGGAATTGTTGCCGCTGAATGCACTTGATGAAACCATGTTCAATGAAATAGTAAACCTGTTTCCGGAGGGTAAAATTGTGATTGTAAACGAAGGTTTGTTAATGTATTTAGATACTAACGAAAAGGAAAAGCTTTGTAGAATTATTCATAAGATTTTAAAGGAGCGCGGAGGTTATTGGATAACCGCAGATGTTTATATTAAAAATAAACTTAAGAACATACAAGTAGATCATAGAACGCAGGAATTTTTTGAACAACATCATATCGAAGAAAATAGATTTAACAGCTTTGCAGAAGCAGAAGCATTCTTCAAAAGTATGGGTTTTGTTGTGGATAAAGAAGCTAAAATTAAGCGTTCCCAATTGACTTCTTTTAAGTATTTAATGAAAAGTATAACGTTAAAACATTTATTTAAATTTATCAAGGCCGGTAAAATACAAGCCACCTGGCGTTTAAGAATTACCGATGATGAGTAACTTTAAACGTTAAAATGATTGGTTTAATTAATTACAGATTAACCATGATTTTGCCACCATCCATGTTGCCATGTTATAACTGGTTGCGGGTTTATCCAATCATCAGACGCCCGGCTTTATGCTTCAAGCATTTTGGCAATATTATGCTTATACCAATTTTTCATCATTGATAGCAACCATCGTCTTTATTTTTAAAAGAACTTCTGCGAAATTATAAGGTTTTGTAATATAATTATTACTTCCCGACAGGATCATACCCTTAGCTTTGGCATTCTCATCATTCAGTGCACTGACAAAAATAATTGGAATGTGACCTGTTCTTTTTTCGGATCTGAGTTTTTCAAATACTTCATAACCATCCATCCCTGGCATCACGATATCAAGCAGAATTAGTAAGGGCAATTTCTCTTTAACGCTTTGCAGAGCTTCTTTTCCACTTTTTGCTGACCTTACTTTATAACCCGTTTGCTTTAACAATTCTTCTAATATTTCTATGTTAAGCTCATTATCATCTACAATAAGAATGCTATTATCTGATATAGTCTCGTCCATTTTTATATGAGGATAATGATGTTAAATTATTTTTAATGAATTTACAAATTTTTTGTGATAATTTTATATAAGCGTAATTTGTCCTGATCAGTACGTCAATTTTAAGAAAAGTAGCATCTGTAAAAATGGGAAAACCTATTGTCAGTATAAAAACAATGTCTCATGTGGAATGTTCTCTAAAGAGCCAATAATAAAATATTTGCATAATTCAATTGGATTTTGAACTATACAATTCTCATTGTTGTGGGGTAAGGAGATTCGGTCCCTGAGCACTGAATACCGGGAACAGGGAAATGAAATTTAAAAAGGCTGGAAATGGTTGCGTTAAAGATAGGAGAAATATGACAAGCTCCCCCTTATTTCATTGCATCTGCGGGAATGGCCATGTCTGCTGAAAGGTTTTTAAAGTTTCGCTCGTTTTTCCATTTTTCATCGTACATTTTTAATTGTGCAGCTATAAAGTCTTTAAGTTTTAAATTCATTTTTTCAATTTTAGCTTCCGGCGTGATCATTGGGGGTTCCTGTAAGATCAGCTTTTTAGCCTTTTCAAAAATTTCGTTGTTGCCAACGCTGATAGGCCGCAATCCAACATGAGCTTTCCACACACCAATAATGACATCAACAATTACAATATAGGTTTCCCCTTCTCTTAAATCTGCAGTCATAAACTCTTTGTTTTCTGAAGATGCCCAGAGCAATTGTTCTCCTGGATTGCATTCATACCTCATGTAATTTTTTCCTTTGAATTCTCCAATGTATTTATCCTGATGAAAGTATTGAAAGTTCATAGGATTACCCATAGAACTTACACGAACAAAGTAAATAACCGCATTCCCTTTTGATGGAGGTTGAAATCCTTGTGCTGAGATAGAAGAAAATCCTAATAAATAGGTTGTCATTAAATTGATAAATAATAATTTAGCTTTCATTGTTTTAATATATTAGTGTTAAAATTCAAAACCAAAACTTACTTCAAACATACCGGCTGGATCTATGCTTTTGTTATTCTCGTGAATTAGTGAACTATATGCAGAATGCCATTGATTCTCTAATGGATATTGAATACCTATCATTCCTCCAGTGTTTATAAAAAAACCCGATTTGAATCTAAACTTATATCCAATTGTTGCCATGGCAAGAATTGTTGTTTTATCTTTTTGCCATGCGGTTGGTTTACCGCTTGCATAATAACTTGTCCACCATGCATATTCGAAAAGTCCGCCAACATAAAAACCTCCGATACGAGATGGAATAAAATATTTTAGTCCTGCACCCAGTCCAGCACCTGAAATTTTATCTGGCGCACCATCATCCGCTTCAGTAACGTAAGCTAACGCACCTAATGAGAATAATCTTAAACTCCCATCAATTATTAATCTGGAATTTATTGTAATCTCAGGCCCTAACATTGGGCCGAACTCAAGAAAGCCCAATGGATTTACATAAAACCCAACTCTATTTGGTTTTGAATCAACATGTTTTTTTGATTTTTTGCTTTCGTCGCTTTTAGCAGAAGTATTTGTGTTGATTACCTCCCTAGTCCCATTCTGATATTTAATCATAAAAATATCCGATTTAAGCGTAGCAATTGTAGGACCATCTAAATTATCAAATTTCTTGTATTTGATATCTTTATCATTTATTTCCAATACTTTAGATTTAATTTCATCGCCATTTTTAAGAACAATAATATCCTGACTGAAAAGATAATTTAATGGCAGTGAAACCAGTAATACGATAATTAGATTAATTTTTTTCATAATAGTTAATTTCAGGTTTATAGACTTGTACAAAACTATCGACTACCAAAAACATTTCAATACCCGAAAAAGGGCATTTTTAGAATTAGTCCAAAATTGTTTGTATTCACCCACATCAATAGGCACCGAAATCAAAGGTCAAATCATTATAGGGCATAAATTTCCCGGGATAGGTTTTAAGACAAAGGAGCGATTTCCCAATAAATAATCCTTGCAGACAAATCAAGAACTCTAAGTTCTTTAAAAATTCACAGATTTATATTGTTTTGTTTAAAAATAAATATATTTTTGTTCGACTCATCCAAGCAATGGAAATGTTAAAATTTGTACTTAATTGTTGAATAGTTGATTATGCTAAACCAACAATGTCACGACAAACGATAAATTACGCCAATTAGCATTCTATAACATTGTAAAAAATTCGTTCATACAATATTAAGAATTATTGTTTATAGATTAACACCAAATATTTATATGAATCGCCTGTTTTTACTATCCCTGATAGCCATCCTATCTTTTAGTGTGCAAGCTCAGCCTAAGAAACAAAAGGATGAAAAGAATCTCAAATTTGGCATCAAAGCTGGCGCTGGTTATTCACAAATAACCGACTTGTCCAAAGTGTTAGTGAGTGAATCGTATTATACAAATTATACATTTAAGAATAGCAACACATGGGGAGGGTACGGTAGCATTTTCCTCAATTATAAATTTGAAGAAACTATCTCTGCCATTCAGGCTGAACTCTCATACAGCCGCTTAGGCAACAAACTTCATTATTCGGACGTCGACAGTTTAAACTACGATTTCATCATAAAGTACGAATATATGAATTTCGAAATATTTTATAAAGTATATGTTTTTCATGGATTAAACCTTGGAATTGGCCCCCGTATTGGGTTTAACCTTAGCCCTGGAGCCCTGTATTATACCTCGAACGGAGAAGCTCGGTTTGGACCCGACATTCGCATACAACAGCAAATGAGGGATGTCTTGAAAGGTCGCTCAAACTTTTCTCTCGGTGTGTGCCTGGGTTACGAATTCCCTATTGGCTTAACCCTTGATGCACGATACTATTACGGCTTAAGTGACGTTTTAGAAACAGAAGTAAACAACTTCCATTTTATAGAAAACAAAAATGCCGGACGCTCTTTACAATTTGCCGTGGGTTATGTATTACCTTACGATTTGAAATTCTTTAAAAGGAAACGTTGAATGCTGAAGATTTAAATAAAAATATTCGCCTATGCAACGAGTCTCTCTACTCATAATTGCTTTTTTTCTGACATCTACCATCCAAGCCCAAAAAACTTTACCCGGAGGCGTTCCGGGTGTTAGTGTATGGAATGTTACGCAAAGCAATGATAGCTTAAACGCGCAATGGAAACCCAGATTAAAAAATGTCGTTAATACGGGGTATATTATTACTGGGAAAAGCAAAACAATGAACTTTAATCCAGCTCTAACCTTCGATTCCAATACAATCGGCGTTGAAAAGTCCCTAAATCTAGGGACATTAAAATCCTTCAGCCTGTTTACAGTATGCCAGGAAATTGATACTACCAATGAGCAAGCTATTATAAGTATTGAAAATGATACCGCTTCCGAAATGGTTCTAACCAACAAGCGGATTGCATTGCTCGACGCACTAAAGTATGCTAATTTTAGTAAGAAAAAGAGTTATCCACGCATTTATTCCTATACACAGAATAAACAGGAACAAACTTCTCCTGTTTCCAATAAAATAAGATTCGGACAAACACCCAGGTATCAATCATTGCCCATTTCGGCTTACCATGGATTAGTTCCGGAGATTATCGTTTTTAACCGGAATGTTTCTTTCACCGAACGGTTACGGGTAGAAAGCTACCTGGCTATTAAATATGGGATTTCGCTTAATCAGGAAATTCCTGTTAATTATTTAAATAGTCGCGGTGAAATTATTTGGAATGCCGATTTGAATTCAGGATTTTCCAATAATATTGCAGGAGTTGGACGTGATGAGACTTCAGGCTTAAACCAGCTGGTATCGGAAAGTCTTCAAACACCTGGGTTAATGAAGATATCACTCACAGGGCAAGTACAAGATAATTCTTTTCTCATTTGGGGAGATGATAACGGTGAATTGAGATTTTCAGATAAAGCAGGCGTACTAAGAAATTTCGGAAGAAAGTGGAAAATTTCAACTTTCGGATGTAGTAATATTCCCGTTTCAGTTGAAACCAATGTGATGTCCTTTAGTGAAATTGATCCTTTGAACGTAGGCGAAACCTACTGGATGATGATTGACAGATCCGGAACAGGCTCCTATCCTTCCGGAAAAACTGACTTTGCGAAATGTAATCCCATGGCTTCTGCAAGAGGTACGATACACTTTGATGGCGTTATTTTTGACAGGGATAGCATGCGTAACAACATATTTACACTGTTGGCAGCGCCTGACTTTTTTACCAGGAGCACAGTTGTCAATCCTAACTGTTCACTGGCACAATCAGGAAAAATCCAAACTGATATAGCCGGAGGACAAGCTCCTTATAGGTTATCAATCCAGGGAATTACGAACACGTCTTATCAGCAGGATATTACAATCTCCGGTAATAACCATACTTTCGAAGGCTTAGAACAAGGAGCTTATATGATAAAAGCTATCGACGCGCAACAACAGGTTTATAATGAAAAAATATGGGTTTCCAACCTTCATATCTGGCAAAATTCAATCAGCACCAACTATACGATAAATAAAGGAGCGATGCTTGAATTGGATGCCTCCAGAGATATGCCGGTAAACAATTATAATTATAGCTGGAAAACGCCTGATGGAACCACCGTCCCAAATGAAAAAATTTCTATTAATCAGCCAGGAACTTACTTATTATCGGTTACCGATAACGAAGGCTGTAATTCAACGATGGAAGTGAATGTACTGCAAATCGACGGATCAAACCTGAAAAAGACCGAATTGTTTCCCAACCCTGTTACCAATGGATGGTTTGTACTGCGTATCAGTCTCAACCGTATTGCAAATGTATACCTTTCCATTTCCGATGTTTCCGGACGTATGATAAAACAGAGCATACTTGAAAATGACCAGTTCTATTGGTACAATGGAACTATAAGTGGTAAAGGGGTATACTTTATAACCCTTACCTCAGGCGATGACAAAGAGACATTAAAATTAATTGCACTATAATCCTTGTGGCCCAGAGGAAAACCTAAATCCCTTGCCCGATGAACAAACTATCCGGAATTCTGATTACCCTTATGCTCCTTATCTTAGGAAGCATTACCCTGCAATTTTGTACAAGTCCTGTAGTTAATTCTCATGCTAATTCTTTTGCTGAGGCGGATAAGAAAAAGCCGGGAATGGAAAATATGGTTAAAAACCCCAAGACAGAAACAAAAAATACAATTATAAGAAAAACAATTGCAAAAACTACTTACCGGCCAAACTTGGTAATACCTGGAAGAAAAATGCATTCCGCAGTTTTTGAACCAGGTATGCAAAAAACCATTGCTTTGGAAGGAGTTATCATAACCTTACCTGCCAATGCACTAAAACACACAGAAAATCTTTCGGTTACTGGTTTACTGTCCGAAGATCTGCCGCCAATACCTGCTGAGATAACCAATGTAACTAAAAATTATCCGGGATTCAGGTTTTTGCCTCATGGCACATTATTCGATTCGGCAGCCACAATTTCAATGGCTTACGACGAAAGTCTGATCCCCGAGGGATTTACCCGCAATGATATTTACACTTACTTTTTCGATGAGAGGGAACACAAGTGGATGGCTTTGCAACGCGATAGTATCGATAAACTATCAAATGCGGTAGTTTCGAGTACGCTCCATTTTACCGACATGATTAATGGTATCATTAAAGTACCTGAAT
>CAYZNC010000021.1:0-33999 GCA_964478555.1 uncultured Bacteroidales bacterium
TGACGATAAATGCGGTTTCTGATAAATTATGCTCTGCGGCTATCGACTGCAGAACTTCATCGGGTAACCATGATTCTAATAAACATACGGCAGCTGGATTTCCTTTAAAAACTTCCGATGTAAACGCATCAACATAGAATAACGAGATTTTCATATTTCCTCCTTCAGATAGCACCTCAATTCAGCCGATATTTCTTTTGCAAAGAAAATATGTTAAGCGAAGTTGAGAAGTAATGGCAGATAATGGGCATAAAACATTCCAACGCCCCTAATTCAGCTTACCTCTAAGATACGATTTTTTTCCGAAGACCGGATATTTTTAAGCAAATATCATCCAATTGCCTGTAAGTATCATCCATATTGTTTTCATTGACATGCAGTCTGGCAAAACTTGCTTTTAAATCAAAAAGTAATGCGGTGTACTCTTTAACAATCGCATCATTATTAAATTCTTTTAATAAATCGAGAAGGTCGTTAAGGGAATATTTTTGCTCTGCTATGCGCTCTACCAGTTCAATATCCTGTTCCCCCTTTTTCGTTAAGTTGGTAGCAATAAACAAGGCTTCTGTCCATCCACCAACAATAATAAGTGCAGCTGCACTTGACCGGTCATTTTCTTTCAGATATTTTTCGGAGTTTTTGTAAAGTTCATTGGCAATTTTAATCAGAGAGTCTTTGTTGCTAACATTGTTTTCAATTCGTTTTAAGGAGGTTGCAAACTTATCTTCAGGAATTCCCAGCCCTGTAGATAATTGGTGCATAGTTTTTAAATATTTTCCTGCGTCCTCAATTTGCTCAAAATATTTGGCATACGAAAGATCTACTGCAAACACTCCAAGATTCATTGCTTTTTCCGTCGACAAATTATAGATATTGTATTTGTCAGGTGAATTCAGGATTTTTTGATTGTAAGTAGCGCCAATGCTCCTAAAAAGGCTCGACATTTCTACGGAAAGATACATATTATAAAAGATTGGAATACTTCCATCTTTATCAATGGTTATTTCTTTCGTTTTTGTTTGTTCAGCAACGGTAGTTACTTTAGAAGGTTCGACATTTCTATTACCAGTATTGCAGGATAAGAAAATAACGAACAATAAAAAGAACAACGATTTTCTCTTCATTAGTTAGGTTATTTAAACGGTTTAGACAAATATAAAAAAAACTGAAACATAACTATCCCACCCAAAAAAAAGTTATCAACACCTGCTTTTCTATAGTAAAAGTGTTATCAATACTCGTTTTTTCATATGATGGCAAAAATAATTGTTAATAACGCAAAATTAATTTTCTGGTTTAGTATTTTGCGATGCTTGTAACTCGGCTAACTTTTTCTTTCCGTATGATAAACGTGTAATAAGTACAAATAATACAGGAACTATAAATATTCCCAACAAAGTAGCTCCCAGCATACCTCCAAATACTGTCCACCCGATTGTTTGGCGACCCACAGCACCTGCGCCTGAAGAAAAGGCTAATGGTAGTACTCCAAAGATGAAAGCAAAGGAGGTCATAAGGATAGGCCGCAAACGTAATTTTACCGCCTGAATGGTGGCAGTAATTAGTTCCATACCATTGTCCACCCGCTCTTTAGCAAATTCAACAATTAGTATCGAGTTTTTCGCCGCTAATCCAATTAGGGTAATGAGGCCGATTTGAGCATAAATGTTATTAGTGAGAGTTGAATGAAGCATAAGAGACAATATGGCCCCAAAGCCTGCCAAAGGTACTGCTAGAAGAACTATGAATGGGGTAGACCAACTTTCGTAGAGTGCCGTTAGAAATAAGAATACAAAAACAACTGATAGCAGGAACACATAAAAGGTTTTTGATCCTGCATTGATCTCTTCACGACTTAAACCTGAAAATTCATATCCATATCCATTCGGAAGTACTTGTTCCGCTACCTGAGTAAGAGCACTCAAAACCTGGCCACTGCTGTAACCTGGTTTGGCATCACCATTAAATTCTGCAGAGCGGTACAAATTAAAGTGAGAAATTAACGCAGCACTCTCATTCACTTTGTAACTGATAACTGTGCCTAGTGGTAACAGGTTGCCCTGTTGATTACGCACAAAGTAATTATCTACATCGCGAATATCTTCCCGGTAAAATGTGTCGGCCTGGGCTACCACATGGAAGTTCCTGTTATAAAGCGTAAAATCGTTAATGTAGGCACTACCCAAAAAGATTTGTATGGTATTGAAAACATCTGCTAAGTTTACGCCCAGTTTTTCGCACTTCACCCGATCCACCGTTATCTGGTATCCCGGTGTTCGTGCATTAAAGAAAGTGAAGGCTCTCGCTATTTCAGGCCTTTTGTTGGCGGCCATCATGAAAGTAAAGATATTTCTTTCAAAAGCTTTTATATCGTCATTACTTTCACGCTGTTCCACATCAAAACTAAAACCTCCGGTAGAACCCAAACCAGGAATTGCAGGTGGTGGAATGATAATTACATTGGCTTCCTTAATAGCTGCAAAACGTTTTTGCAATTGTCCTATCAGAGCATATAATTGAAGACTCTTATCTTTTCTTTCATCCCAAGGAATAAATTGACAAAAAATGGTGCCACTATTCGATTTTGTGGAAAAGGTCACAACATTCAGTCCTGCAAGGGCGGCGAAGTGTGCTACTCCTTTTGTTTGTTTTAAAATGGCCATCATCTTGTCAAGAACTTCTACCGTACGCGATGTGGACGATGCTTCCGGTAATTCGAAGGTAATATACACCCTGCCTTCATCTTCGATTGGTATAAATGCTGTGGGTTTTGTCTTCACCATAAATGCGGCAAGCAGAATAATAATCACAAGCGAGATAACGACATAATTTGTGTGAACAATGCCTTTGCGTACTCCTTTGGTGTAATTGTCCGTAGTTCTTCCAAACCACAGATTAAATTTATAAAAGAAGTGATTGAGGCCTTTTGCATTGGCTGCTATTTTGCTTGGTTTTAAAAAAAGAGAACTTAAGGCTGGCGTTAACGACAACGCTACAAATGCGGAAATCAGAACTGAAATGGCAATTGTGATGGCAAATTGTTGATACAACCGCCCAACAATACCAGGAATGAATCCCACAGGTACAAACACTGCTGCCAAAACAAGTGCTATAGCTATTACGGGCGCGGATATGTCGCTCATTGCCTTTTTGGTTGCTTCTTTTGCACTCAAATGCTGTTCGTCAATATAATGTTGAACCGCCTCTACAACGATAATTGCATCGTCGACCACAATTCCGATAGCAAGCACCAAGCCAAATAGCGTAAGTTTATTGATGGTAAATCCCAGGGCTAGGAAAAATCCGAATGTGCCAATAATAGAAACAGGGATGGCAAGAACAGGAATAATTGTTGCCCGCCAGTTCTGCAAAAATAGAAATACGACCAGTACAACCAATCCCAAGGCTTCCAATAAGGTTGTTACTACTTCACTGATGGATTCCTGGACTACAGATACCGTTTCAAAAGGCACATTATAGTTTACGTCATAAGGGAAAGTTTTACTGAGCCTCTGCATGGCAGCATACACACCTTGTGCAGTTTCAAGGGAATTACTACCTGGGGTCTGAAAGATCAGCAAAAATGAAGAGCGCTTACCATCGACAAATGAATTGCCGGAATAATTAAATTTACCAAGTTCAACGCGGGCCACGTCCTTAAGATATACGACGGATCCTGTCTGAGGTTTGGTTTTTACAATTATATTGCTGAATTCATTTATGGAATTTAGTCTTCCGTTGACAAAAGCAATATATTCAAAGGCTTGGGTGTGTGGCTGAGGTGGAGCTCCCACTGAGCCAGCAGCCACCTGGACATTTTGTGCTTGTATGGCATTGGTAACATCAGTAGCCGTGATGCCCAAGCGAGCGAGTTTATCGGGTTGCAGCCAAATACGCATGCTGAAATCATCGGCCCTGGTAAACACATCACCAACCCCTGGAACCCTTAACAATGCATCGCGTATGAAAATATTGGTGTAATTGTCGAGAAACTGTATGTTATGTGTTCCTTTGGGTGAAAAAATGGCTACCAGCATGAGTATACTGGGGTTTCGTTTACGAACCGTCAAGCCTAGTCGACGAACTTCATCTGGTAACTGAGGTGTTGCTAAATTTACACGGTTTTGTACATCAAGGGCAGCTATGTCGACATTGGTCCCTACCTTAAAAAATACATTTATACTGGTTTGTCCATTATTAGTACTGTTACTTTGCATATAATCCATGCCAGGTACACCGTTTACTTGGGTTTCTACCGGTGTAGTTACCGTTTGCTCTACCGTTTGAGCATCAGCTCCAATAAACTGTCCTGATACCTGAACAACCGGCGGTGTAATATCTGGATATTGACTAATGGGGAGATTAATAATAGCAATTCCCCCGATAATGACGATTACAATGGCAATAACCATTGCAGTTACTGGTCTTTTAATAAACGTATCGGCTATCATTATAAATCGGTTTTATAAGGCTGTTTACTTGTAAGTTGTGTTAACGGCAGAATTATTTGTCTCAGTTTGTATTATCGAGCCGTTATGTAGCTTTTGAACACCATCAGTTACAATTATTTTCCCCGCTTCAATTCCTTCCCGAACAATAACGTTGGGGCCTACTTTAGCACCCAGGGCAATTTTCACCTGGTTTGCTACCTTCCCATTAACAACATATGCAAAATATTCACCCATTTGTTCTACTACCGCCCGATAAGGGATAACTATCTGTGATCCGGAATTTTCATTCAAAATCTGTGCATTGCAACTCAGACCGGCCTTCAGATAACTATTTGGATTCGGGAACGTAAGTCGTACCTTAATTGTTCCTGTTTGGGGATCGATGGCCCTGTCAATTATGCTTATTTTTCCATTAGCTTGATAAAACTTGTTATTGGGTAGCAAAATCCTGAATGTAGAATCGTTTTTTGAGCCTGGCTTTTGTTCCAATTGTTGAAAACTCGGCAGTTCATCCTCATTAATTACAAAATCCACACCCATGGGATCATCGGATGATATTGTATTTAAAAGTGTTTGCCCGGGTACTACCAGTGTACCCAAGCGTACTGAAGATATTCCAATAGTGCCATCAAAAGGTGTCATTATGATTGAATAACTTAAATCTGACTGAGCTTTAGTCAGTTCAGCTTCAGCAGAAATTAACTGGAGCTGCACATTCTTCAAGTCAGTCATAGCATTTTCATAGAGCTGCTTGGCAATTGCTTCTTGTTTATTCAGCTCAGTATAACGGTTAGCATCGCGGGTAGCTTTTTCTAAATTAGCCTGTGCAATCCCAACATTATTCTTTGCTTGATTATAACTGGCTATATATTTACTTCGATCTAGTTCATATAGCTTTTGCCCTTTTTTGACCTTTTGCCCATCGCTAAAATATATTCCTGTGATATAACCGGTTACCTGCCCGAATAGTTGAACTTCTTTCAGCGCTACGGTAGTAGCAGGGTATGAATTGTAATAAACTATATTTTTACGAACAACTTTATAAGTGTTTACTGGTACGGGAGCGTTTGCAGGGTTATTTGCGGGGTCAGCATGTTTACAGGAAACTAACCATAGGCTCAATCCAAAAAACGATATTATTTTGATTATTCTATTCATTATAAGGTGATTATTAAGTTATTTTACCAAAATATTTCCTAGAGACTTTTTCACATCCAGCGTGCTGGACAGAAGCTGGAAGAGCGTATTCAAATAATTAAGCTGCGCTGTTCGCAGGTCTGTTTCCGCAACTATTACATCGAGATAGGTTTTAATTCCCTGATTGTATTGTGATTTAATGATGTTAAAAATATTTGTTGCAGTTTTAATATTTTCTTGATCCAGATTGAACTCGTTCAGGTTGCTTTTGTATGTTGCCATTGCCTGTGTATATTCAGTATTGATCTGACGTTTGAGGTTGTCCATATCCAATTCTGCACGCTGGTATTGGAATTTAGCTTTTTGAATATTCTGTAATCTGCTTGTCCCCTGAAATAGAGGTAGTGAAGCATTCAAGCCTATCAGAGAATTTGGATAACTCTTATTGAATAGTGGTGGTAACTGGTCATTCTGATATACGCGGTTATATTGACCAAACGCTGAAATAGAGGGTAGGAACGACCATCTGTAATATCCAACTTGTGCATGCTGTATTCTTAGATTAGTTTGTAAGGATTGGTATTCAATTCGATTGTCATATTTTAAGTTTGCCGTGGTGTCTATTAAAATTTCCTTTTCTACCGAAGCAGAATCGAATGAAATTTTCAATAGGTTATCAACCGGAAAGCCCATGAGCTGTTTCAAAAAGGCATACTTTACTTTTAACCCTTCTTCTGCACTTTTCATTTGCGATCTTGCATTATTAAGTGAAATGGAGGCACGTTGATAGTCAGTTTTATCACTAATTCCGGCATTAAATAAATTGTGAGCGTCGGTGTAATTTCTTTCCAACCTTTGAATATCTTCACTAAGTACTCCAATTTGTTGTTCGGAAAGCAATACATCATAAAAAGCCTTGCTAACATTTACCACTACATTAATTTTAGTATTTTGCGTATTTTCCGAAGCCAGATATCTTAAATCATGAGCTGTTCTTCCCGCAAACAATAATTCTGTACTATAGATGTTCTGTGCTGCAGATAATTGAAAAGTCGATGTATTGACTACCCCCACAGATGCAGCTTCCTTAGGGCCTGCAGGGTCGTTCAAATTTGGGAAAAATGATACGGGCAGTTGGTAATAGTGCTGGAAAGAACCACTGGAATTTAATTGTGGCCACCAACCCGATAAAGCTATGCGGATATTTCGTTTATTAATATCTTCATCCAATAAAGATTGCTTCATCAGGGGGAAATTAGTTAAAGCATAATTTATGCAATCGGATATCGTTACCTTTGAGGGCAAAGTATCTTGTTTGTTTTGGGCAGCCACTATATTTGAAATCAGGAAAAGAAACATTATATATATACTTTTCACATATCTGACTGAACTGGACCGTTTATTCATCGTTACTTTTTAATTTAATTAAAATTTCGTTTCGACTCCGCTCAACGAGCCTAGGGTTTCGACTCCGCTCAATTACCTGAACAACAACCCCGACCCTTAGCATAGTCTGAGGGTAAATCATTCTCCTTCTTTTAATTTGTTTGTATTCTAGGATGTTACCGGGGGGTATCTTAAAATTATTTATATAAACAACTTAGTTGATCAAATGTTGAATTTTTTTGTAGGTCGTGTTACTTTTTGTAGGTGTACAAGCCCTCAGATTATTCAAAACCTCAGGGTTTCCCTAAAAAGTCTCTCTTTAATATTTTACGTAAAGAATAAATCCTTATCTTTGCATACTTTTTTTGAAAATATACAACAATGATAAAGATTACATTTCCGGATCAGACGGTTCGCGAGTACCAGGAAGGTATAACCGGCTATGATATTGCTGCTGGTTTAAGCAATAGTCTGGCAAAGGAAGTGCTTGCTATTACCGTAAATGGTGAGTTGTGGGACATCTCACGCCCCATCACCCATGATGCTTCCATTAAACTTCATAAATGGGACGATGCGGAAGGCAAACATGCATTTTGGCATTCATCGGCGCATCTTATGGCTGAAGCCCTGGAATCAATGTACCCGGGTGTAAAATTCGGGATTGGCCCAGCCATTGAGAACGGGTTTTATTATGATGTAGACCTCAATGGAATAACTATTTCGGACACTGAATTGCCCAAAATTGAGGCTAAGATGATGGAACTTGTAAAAGTCAAATCACCTTATGTGCGAAGCGCAGTAAGCAAATCAGACGCACTGAAATTTTTTACCGAAAAAGGCGACCCGTATAAAATTGAACTTATTTCTGACCTTGCGGATGGAACCATTTCGTTTTACAAGCAGGGTAATTTCACTGATCTGTGTCGTGGGCCGCATTTGCCAGACACCAGCCCCATTAAGGCAATTAAGCTTCTCAATCTGGCAGGAGCTTATTGGCGGGGTAACGAGAAAAACAAACAGCTTACCCGTATTTATGGTATCACTTTCCCTAAGCAGAAAATGCTGGAAGAATACCTCGAAATGCTGGAACAGGCTAAATTACGTGATCACCGTAAACTAGGTAAAGAACTTGAATTGTTTACCTTTTCTCAGAAAGTGGGACAAGGATTACCGCTTTGGCTACCGAAAGGAGCTAAGCTACGGGAACGTCTCGAAGGCTTTCTGCGTCAGGTACAACGGGAATATGGTTACGACCAGGTTATTACTCCTCATATTGGTCAAAAAGAATTGTATGTAACCTCCGGGCACTACGAAAAATATGGAAAGGATTCGTTTCAACCTATTACAACACCTGCGGAGGGAGAAGAATTTCTTCTAAAACCAATGAATTGTCCACATCATTGTGAAATATATAAATATAAGCCACATTCATACAAAGAATTACCTATACGCCTTGCAGAATTCGGAACAGTTTATCGCTATGAACAAAGTGGAGAGCTCCATGGTTTAACAAGAGTACGCGGATTTACTCAGGACGATGCACATATTTTTTGTCGCCCCGATCAGTTAAAAGACGAGTTTTGTAAAGTTATTGATATTATATTCAGAATTTTCAAGGCCCTTGATTTTAAGGAATTTATAGCGCAAGTTTCATTGCGGGATCCTGCGAATAAAGAAAAATATATAGGGACTGACGAGAACTGGGCAAAAGCAGAAAGTGCTATCATCGAGGCCGCCAAGGAAAAAGGGCTGAATACAACTGTTGAAATAGGTGAGGCTGCTTTTTATGGGCCCAAGCTTGATTTTATGGTTAAGGACGCCATCGGTCGAAAATGGCAATTAGGAACGATACAGGTCGATTACAATTTGCCTGAAAGGTTTGAATTGGAATATATGGGGTCGGATAACCAAAAACACAGGCCGGTTATGATACATCGTGCTCCTTTTGGCTCAATGGAACGTTTTGTAGCTGTATTGCTTGAACATACTGCCGGAAAATTTCCTCTTTGGCTGGCACCTGACCAGGTCGTGGTGCTTCCTATAAGCGAAAAATATGACGATTACGCAAAAAAAGTTTTGAATTTTCTAAATAATTACGAAATTCGCACACTATTAGATGACAGAAACGAGAAAATAGGCAAGAAGATCAGGGACAATGAATTAAAGCGTATTCCATACCTGATTATAGTGGGCGAAAAAGAAGCCGAAGGAGAAACTGTTTCTGTACGTAAACAAGGCGAAGGCGATAAAGGAACCATGACACTCAAAGAGTTTGCCGAGTTCATGGGTGCTGAAGTTGCCTCACAATTAAAGGCATTATAATTAATTAATTTTAATATTAACCTTAAACTATTAATTATTGGAAAATAGACCTGCAAGAAGAATTTTTACTCCAGCTTCCAGATCGCAAGATGCAAAGTATGCGGTTAATGAAGGAATCAGAGCAAAGCAAGTCCGTTTAGTAGGCGAAAACGTCGAAAATCCTGGGGTGTTTCCTATTAGTGAAGCCTTGAGTATGGCTACTGCCCTTGAGTTAGACTTAGTTGAAATTTCACCTGCTGCCGATCCGCCTGTTTGTAAAATTATCGATTATCAGAAGTTTCTTTATCAACAGAAAAAGAAGCAAAAAGAGCTGAAAGCTAAGACAGTAAAAATGATTGTCAAAGAAATTCGTTTTGGTCCGAATACGGACGATCATGATTATAACTTTAAGCTGAAACATGCTATTAACTTTCTGGAAGATGGTTCTAAAGTTAAAGCCTTCGTATTTTTTAAAGGTCGTTCGATTCTTTACAAAGAACAAGGTGAGATTCTGTTGCTAAGGTTTGCTCAAGAACTTGAAGAGTATGGCAAAGTTGAACAGTTGCCTAAACTTGAAGGTAAGCGAATGATCATGACCATTTCGCCTAAGCCTAAGAAAAAGTAATGATTATTAAATAAACTATACGAGAATGCCAAAAATGAAAACTAATTCCGGGGCTAAGAAAAGATTCACGCTTACCGGATCAGGGAAGATTAAACGTAAACATGCGTTTAAAAGTCACATCCTGACAAAAAAAGCAACCAACCGTAAACGTAGGTTGACCGCATTTGGATTGGTTAATAAAGCCGATGAAAGAAATGTGAAGTATTTGTTAGGATTGAAGTAATCTTCAAATTAAATTATTTAGTGTTTAATCAGGTCGATTAGCTGAAAGATCACGATGAACGTGACGCTAACTTCCATAAAAGAAAAAAAGTATGCCAAGATCAGTAAACTCAGTTGCTTCAAGAGCCAGAAGAAAGAAAATCCTGAAGCTGACGAAAGGTAATTTCCTTTCGAGAAATAATGTTTGGACCGTTGCCAAAAACACATGGGAAAAAGGTCAGCAATATGCCTATCGCGACCGCAGGGCAAAAAAGAGAAGTTTCCGCGGATTGTGGATTAACCGTATTAACGCAGCTGTGCGTCCTTACGATATCTCATATTCCGAATTTATCGGCAAACTCAATAAATTAGGTATTTTATTGAACCGTAAAGTATTGGCCGACCTAGCCATGAATCATCCACTTGCTTTTGAAGCCGTTGTGAAAAAAGTAAAAAGTGCTTAGTTGAAAATTCAATAGTAGCCTTTATACGCTATTAACTTAAAATATACTGCCAGTGTCCGTTTGTGATCCTGGCAGTTTTGTTTTTGCATTAAATAATCCTTAAATTGAGCTTTTGTGAGAAGTTTAGTGCATGAATTTTAATTTTATACTACTTATTCGTTATGACCCGAAAACTTATATTTTCTGCTGTCCACATGTTGGTGTATGTTTTTCTGCTTGGTTCAGGCAATTTATTTGGGCAATTACAATATCCTTATACAAAGCAAGTAATCCAAATGGATGATTATTTTGGAACGAAAATCAGCGATCCATACCGTTGGCTGGAGAATGATACATCTGCAGAAACAAAAGCGTGGGTTAGAACAGAGCAACAGTTTACCGAAAACTATTTATCTAAAATTAGTTTCAGAGATCAAATAAGAAATCGGTATAAGGAAATTCTGAGTTATACTAAATATTTCGGCGCATTTAAAGCCGGAGATTATATCATTTATAGTAAAAGCGAAGGTTTGCAGGATCAGCCTGTGTATTATTTTCAAAAAGGTTTAAATGGATCACCCAAAATATTAATTGACCCCAATACATTATCAAAGGATGGGTCCGTTTCAATCAGTTTAGTGGCCGTTTCCAATAATCAAAAATACCTGTTATTTCATACGAATACAAATGGAAGCGACTGGGAAACCATTTATATCATGGATATTGCAACTCAAACCAAATTGAAAGATGAAATAAAATGGACAAAATTTGAAAATGTAACATGGTGTGGCAATGGGTTTTATTATGGTAGGTTTGATGAACCTGCTAAAGGAACTGAATTAACTGCAAAAAATGAAAATGGCAAAATCTATTATCATACCCTGGGCGATACACAGGAAAATGATAAATTGATTTTCGAAGAAAAAGAACATCCTGACCTTTCTTTATGGGTACAGGTAACGCAAGATGAACATTATCTTTTTGTATTCAAATCGCCTGGCACCTATGAAAATGAGGTGTGGTACAAAGACCTGAGAGATGAAAAACAAAAATTTACATTACTATTCAAGGGATATGAACACAGTTATGGTATCATTCAAAGTGTAAATAACAGATTTATAGTATATACCAATGATAGGGCTGATAATTATCGGGTGGTGCTGGTTGATCCTGAGCATCCCGGTAAAGAAAATTGGAAAGAAATTATCCCGGAAAAAAAAGAAGCTTTGGAATCAGTTTCAAGCGTTGGGGGCAAGTTATTCTGTTTTTATTTAAAGGACGCCTCTTCGCGAATTTTTGCATACGATCTGAATGGTAAATCAGAACAACAAATAAAACTTCCATGCATTGGATCAGCGATGGGAATAAGAGGTTTTAAAAATGATACGACAGTTTTTTATGATTTTTCTTCATTTACCTATCCGCCTTCTATCTTTTGTTACAGTATCGCCCATGGTATTTCAAAAGTTTTTAAAAAATCAGAAGCCAATATTGACCTAGACAAATATACGACTGATCAGGTTTTTTATAATAGTAAGGATGGTACAAAAGTTCCTATGTTTCTGGTTCATAAAAAAGACCTACAACTAAATAGCCTACATCCCACTTTATTGTATGCATACGGTGGATTTAATATCAGCGAAACGCCCCATTTCAGTGCTTCTAATTTTATTTTGCTGGAACAAAATGGTATTTATGCTTTGGCTAACATCAGGGGAGGAGGGGAATACGGCGAAAAATGGCACAAAGGAGGCAGTTTACTAAATAAACAAAATGTTTTTGATGATTTTATAGCTGGTGCCGAATATCTTATTCAAAACAGATATACTACTAGGGATTTACTGGCCATCAACGGTGGCTCAAATGGAGGTTTACTGATTGGCGCGGTTATAACACAACGTCCCGATCTTTTTAAAGTATCAATGCCAGTGGTTGGGGTAATGGATATGCTGCGGTTTCAGAAATTTACCATTGGGAGTGCCTGGACCAGTGAATATGGTAGCAGTGACAGTACAAAATATTTCCCATATTTATTGAAATACTCACCATTACACAACATAAAAAAGAATACGTATCCGGCAATAATGGTTTTTACTGCTGATCATGACGATCGCGTGGTACCCGCCCATTCTTTTAAATTTGCCGCAACACTACAGGCAAATCAGTGTGGCAACAACCCTGTTTTAATTAGAATTGACACTAAACAGGGCCATGGAGTATCCTCGACCTCGGGAATAATAAATGAACAAACTGATAAGTGGAGCTTCATGCTTTATAATATGCATTTAACCCCTGAGTTTATAAAACAACACAATGCAAATGAGTAAATTATACAAGTAAAGTGCTTGCTAATTAGCAAATTATCTGCTTTAACTTTTTTTAGTAACTCTATAGGTGTGCCTTATATCAAAATCATTACCTTTATTGCAAATTTTTAACCAACTTATGAGAATCGCATTAATCGGTTATGGCAAGATGGGCAAGGAAATTGAACAAGTTGCCCTGGAAAGAAAACATACCATCGCATTGATCATTGACATTAATAATTTAAAGGAATTGACAGCTCAAAATCTAAAAAAGATTGATGTGGCCATTGAGTTTAGCAGGCCTGAAACAGCTGTGAACAATATAAGAACCTGTTTTGCTTCAGATACGCCAATTGTAACCGGTACCACAGGGTGGCTTGACCATTTTGAAACTATTAAAGACGAATGCATCAAAGGGAATAAAACATTCTTTTATGCCTCAAACTATAGTCTTGGGGTTAATATCTTTTTCAAAGTAAATCAATTCCTGGCCAGAATTATGAACAATTTTGAGCAATACGAAGTTGAAATGGAAGAGATTCACCATATTCAAAAGATCGATGCACCTTCTGGCACAGCAATATCACTTGCAGATGATATTATAAAAGCCATTACGAGAAAAAAACAATGGCAATTAAACAAACAGGATAATACAGAATCTTTAAAAATTAATGCAGTACGCAGGGATACAGTTCCAGGCACCCATACCATCAAATACGATTCGCCCGTTGATTACATTGAAATGACCCATTGTGCAAAAAATCGTAAAGGTTTTGCACTTGGCGCAGTGATTGCTGCTGAGTTTATTGCTGGTAAAAAGGGCTTTTTTAACATGGATGATTTATTGAAATTTTAATTCCTGCTTACACTATTCAATGCGAAGTAAATAAATAACTTAAACACTAAACTAATGAGTTTTTTGAAAAACAAATTTGTTAAATTCGGGATCGCAGCTTTGCTTTACTTTTTATGGGTGATCTGGGTCGGCAATTACTGGTTGCTAATCGGACTTCCCATTATTTTTGATATTTACGTGTCAAAGAAAATCAACTGGACCCCGTGGAAAAAGCGTAATCAAAAAAACAGTACCGTTGTTGAATGGATTGATGCATTGATCTTTGCAGTTGTTGCAGTGACCCTGATCAATATATTCTTTTTCCAGAACTATAAAATTCCTACGGGTTCAATGGAAAAAACATTGCTTATTGGCGATCATCTGTACGTTACCAAACTTAAATACGGACCTAAACTGCCGAATACGCCTATCGCTTTTCCTTTTACTCAAAATACACTTCCGGGAAGCAATGCAAAATCATATCTTGATTGGCCACATTGGAAATATAAAAGATTGAAAGGATTCACAACGGTTAAAAACAACGATATTGTAGTGTTCAATTTTCCGGAAGGCGATACGGTTGTATTAGAATATCCAACGCAGGATTATTATGCCATTTTGCGAAGTGTGGCAGCCAATAATATGGATATGGACGCCGCTAATCGTGTTCAGCTAAAGACTATGGAACAGTATATTAACATAGCTCGTCAGAATATTTTAAGCTCAAAAGAAATTGCAGTTCGTCCTGTCGATCGAAGGGACAATTACATTAAACGATGCATCGGCATTTCGGGCGATTCTTTAAAAATAATTGCCGGGCAGGTTTATATTAATGGTAAGCCACAACAACAATTTAAGGACATGCAGTTTAAGTATACCATAAAAACAAAAGGCATGCTTAATCCGGAGGTTTTTGAGGATCTCGATATTTCACCCGATGATGTAGCTACAGACAGTTCCGGTTATGTTATTCCGTTAACCGCTGAAAATGCTGATAAACTAAGACACAATAATTATGTAGTTTCCGTTACGAAAAATCTGTTAGGTGCGGGGCTATATGACGATAATATTTTCCCGCACAACGTTCGTTATCCATGGAATGTAGATAACTTTGGTCCCCTGTGGATTCCTAAAAAGGGTACTACTGTTAAGTTAACGATGGATAATCTTTGTATTTACGAACGGATAATTGGTGTTTATGAAGGTAATCTGCTTGAAGTAAAGAACGGTACTATATATATCAATGGGAAACAGGCAGCTACCTATACGTTTCAGATGGATTATTATTGGATGATGGGAGATAACCGTCACGATTCGGCGGATTCTCGCTATTGGGGCTTTGTTCCGGAAGATCATATTGTTGGAGCACCGCGTTTTGTATGGCTCTCGCTTGATAAGAATAAAAAGTTTCTAAACAAAATAAGATGGAGCAGAATGTTTATTTCGGCTTCTAAATAAAGATAAATAGAATATTTTGAAAAGTCGTTGATCCTGAAATTGAAGGGTTAACGACTTTTTTGTTGAATGCCGGGTCTTTTAAAGAGGCTGTCTAAAAAGTCCTTTGCGTGACTTGGCGCATCCCTTAAAGCGCCTTTGTGGTAAATGTATTTTATTGAACCACAATGAACACAAAGGAAATCACAATGAACACAAAGGAAAATAAATGATAATTTTTTCTCTTTTTAGACAGCTTCTTTGCTACAACGCAATGCTTTCAGAGCTCAATGGTTTCAAAAACCTTTGAGCTCTCGGCCAGGCCTGACGTATATTCCTATTCCGTTATAATCCCTTTTCTTACATAAATGGGGCGTGTATACTTTCGGAGCGATGGTCGCACTAATTCAAACCATATACCTAGTATTACGGTAATAATTCCTCCCCATAATAAAGTATGCGAAACGCCAATTGCACTTGCAATGGTTCCTGCACATAAATTTCCGATAGGACTGATGCCTAACAAAGCCATGGCATAGAAACTCATTACACGGCCACGTTTATCTTCATCGGCAAGGGTTTGAATTAATGTATTCACTGATGCAATGGAAGCTATCATGCAGGCTCCGATAAAAAACATGTTAATTAATGAGAGCCATAACACCGTTGAAAATGAAGCGCCAATTAAACCAAAGCCAAATACAAGCGTGTTGAGTGAAATTATTTTACCTAATCCTAATACTGTTTTGCGCGAAGCAAGATAAAGAGCCGCTATAAGAGCTCCTGCACCCGACGCAGACATGAGGAAACCTAAGGTGTGACTTCCTCCTTTTAAAATTTCATGTGCATATGCCGGCATTAATGTGACATAAGGCAATCCTACCAAACTAATAATGGCAAGTAATATCAACAACATTCTGATCGGAGGGAAGCCAAAAGTATATTGCCAACCCGCCTTTAATTCATTCGCAATATTTTCAGTGGTTTTTGTTCTTTTTGTGGGATTAAGCTGCATTTTAAGCAAGGATGTAATCACTGCTATGTAGCTTAAAGCATTTATCAGGAAACAAAAGCCTTCACCAACAATGGCAATTAACATCCCTGCTATTGCTGGACCAATTAGGCGTGCACCATTGAATGTGGCTGAGTTTAATGCGATGGCATTACTGAGATACTCTGGATTATCAATTAAGTCTATTACCAACGATTGCCGTGCTGGGGCGTCAAAAGCAGTAACAAACCCGAAAAATAAACTCAATACTATAATATGCCAGGTTTCTATCACATTTGTTAAAACCAGTACACTCAGGATGGCAGCCTGAATCATAAAGAGCACCTGAGTCAATACCATAATACGGTGCCGGTTAAAACGGTCAGTTAATACTCCTGCAAAAGGAGAAAGTATAAAGCTTGGAATTTGGCTGGTAAAGCCAATAACACCCAGTAAAAATACTGATCCTGTGAGGCGGTAAACAAGCCAACCCATGGCTATAGTTTGCATCCAGGTGCCAATAAGAGAAATTCCCTGTCCAATAAAATACAACCTGTAATTTTTTGAGTGCAACGAGGAGAATAACTTTAAAGACAAAAAGCTTTTTAAAAAATTCATTTATAAATATATTGTTATTAGGAGTTCCAAAGGAATTTCTTTGAGAGACATCCATGATGACGATATGTTCACGTCGTTAGTAAATTTGCTAATCGGGAGCTTTTATAAAAATCCAACCTAATTTACACAATAAATATTGTAATCTCTAATCACAGATTTCACTGTCTTATTTCTAACAGCTTGTTTCTATTATCTATTAAAAAAAAAGCCCCAGTGAGGGGGCTTTGATTTTATACATCGATTTTTGCATATTTAGCGTGTTTTTCAATGAACTCGCGTCTTGGAGGAACGTCATCGCCCATGAGCATTGAAAAGATGCGGTCGGCTTCCGCAGCGCTGTCGATTGTTACTAATCTAAGCGTTCGTCTTTCCGGGTTCATGGTTGTATCCCAGAGCTGTTCAGCATTCATTTCACCCAAACCTTTATAGCGTTGGATGTGTACTGATCCTTCTTTACCTTTACCCAAGTCTTCAACTGCTTTTTGTCGATCTTCGTCAGTCCAGCAATATCTTTCGCTTGTGCCTTTCTTCACTAAATAAAGAGGAGGTGTGGCTATATAAATATGTTCTTTGGAGATAAGGTCCTGCATGTATCTGAAGATGAAAGTCAATATCAATGTAGTGATGTGACTACCATCTACGTCGGCATCAGTCATGATGATGATTTTGTGATAACGAAGCCCCTCTGTATTTAAAGCTTTGCTATCTTCAACTGTACCTATGCTTACACCGAGAGCCGTAAAGATGTTTTTGATTTCCTCGTTTTCAAATATTTTATGCTGCATGGCTTTTTCCACGTTCAAAATTTTACCACGGAGCGGCATGATTGCTTGAAAGCGACGGTCGCGGCCCTGCTTTGCCGTTCCTCCTGCAGAATCGCCCTCAACAAAAAATACTTCACAAACTGTGGCATCGCGTTCGGCACAATCGGCCAGTTTACCTGGCAGGCCTGAGCCTGAAAGGACTGACTTCCGTTGCACTAATTCACGTGCCTTTCGAGCCGCATGACGAGCTGTAGCGGCAAGAATTACCTTTTGCACAATAATCCTGGCATCGCGTGGATTTTCTTCGAGGTAATTACCCAAAGCTTCACTTACGGCCTGGTCAACTGCGCCCATCACATCATTATTGCCCAATTTGGTTTTAGTTTGGCCTTCAAACTGAGGTTCCTGAACTTTTACCGAAATAATGGCTGTAAGCCCTTCCCGAAAATCGTCGCCATTGATATCAAATTTTAATTTAGTCAACATGCCGGATTTGTCCGCATATGACTTAAGGGTTCGTGTTAACCCGCGTCGAAAACCTGCTAAGTGCGTACCACCTTCAATGGTATTAATGTTATTAACGTATGAATGAACGTTTTCGGAAAATGACGTATTGTACTGCATCGCAACTTCAACAGGTACGCCACCTTTTTCAGCTTCAATGCTGATGATGTTTTCAATTAATTTTTCGCGATTAGCATCCAGAAAAACCACAAACTCTTTTAGTCCTTGGTCGGAATGGAATATCGTAGCCCGGAAATTATCGTTTTCATCCTTTTCTCTTTTGTCGGTAAGTGACAGATGAATTCCTTTATTCAAAAATGCCAATTCGCGGATTCTTGATTCAAGTATTTCAAAGTTAAAATCGGTGGTGATAAAAATCGAACTGTCGGGCTTAAATGTAATGGTAGTTCCGGTACGGTCTGTTTCTCCAATTACTTTGATTTCACCCAGTGATTTGCCAATAGAGAACTCCTGCATATATATTTTGCCATCGCGGTGTACCTCAGCCCTTAGCAGAGTTGATAAGGCATTCACACAGGAAACACCAACACCATGCAATCCTCCTGATACCTTATACGAATCTTTATCAAATTTTCCTCCTGCGTGAAGCACGGTAAGAACTACCTCAAGGGCAGACTTCTTTTCCTTCTCGTGGTAATCAACGGGAATGCCTCGTCCATCGTCGGTTACCGTTACAGAACCGTCTTCGTTGATGAATACATCAATATTCTTGCAGTAACCTGCCAATGCTTCATCAATTGAATTATCAATAACTTCATAAACCAGGTGGTGTAAGCCTTTTACACTTACATCGCCAATATACATAGCCGGGCGTTTACGTACCGCTTCAAGGCCCTCCAGGACCTGAATACTATCGGCAGAATAATCGTTTCCGTTTGATTTTGGCTGATTTACATTAACATCTAAGTTTGTACTATCCATTATTCTCCTTTATTTTTCCAGATTTTTCCGGCAACCGTATAGTATCAAAATTAATTGTACAATACATTGTATGCCAATACGTTATAAAAATTATGTTAGATTCTTTAAAAACATGTAAATATAGTAAAATGCAATGTTATAATAGGTAAAAATTTACTTTAACATTAAAGAGTTATTAACAAAAAATAAACCTTTAAAAATAGCTCCTGACGTGCCTTACACAATCTGTAATAAAGTTACAGGGCATAAGTGAAGCCAACCATTACGTTAAACCGTTGTGAAGGATATTGATTCCAATCATAATTCTTAGCAGCTGTAAAATTATTGAAATGGATCCAGGCAGATAATATTTTAGTATATCTGTATTCAAGTCCAAGGTTGAAATCGACTACCCCTGCTATTGATTTGTTTCGCTGAAGAGGGTTATAATCTTTTGCATATCTTTTACCAAGGCCCAGTATATCGAAGTTTACAAGTATTTTGTTACGCATGTTGTAGAGCGTTGAAAATGTAACATCGAATTTGGGTTTGTGCCATGGATACGTTTGATGATCAAGCGTGTATTTGTAATAATTTGCTTTTGCTACGAAAGAAAGGCTTTCCGAATAATTATAATTTACTTCCGCATATCCGTTAAACATATCACCATTGTCATAAACTACTGTAAATGTATTGCGTAGTTTTGTTAACGAATCGTTTACAAAGAAGTACTGGTCTTTAAGCTTTGTAAAATCTACTTTCAGGATATAAGATGCCTTTGCGCCCAGGCTTCCTTTAAAACCACCATAAATATCTCTGTTAACTGAGTTTTTTACTAACAGTCCGGGATTAATAAACGGGTTCTCAAAAGCAATATCCTGGTAACTGTGAACATTTACATTTCCGTTCAGTCCAACATATGGAATCAGCACATCTTTCACAGCCATAAATTGAAATTCGGCATAGGGTAAAAAGGTTATTTTGAAAGTATTGCTTTGAGTCTGGAAACATAGTTTCAATCCACCTTTTATATGATATTCCGGGGAGGACATTCCTACCCATGGGTCAAGGACTAATAATGAATTGACATAGCCTGAAGAATCTAATCGTGCGTTATGATTTAAAAGATTATAATTTACATTTAGGCCAAACAATTTATCTTTCAGAAAGAGCTGACGAAATTGCAGGTTAACATTAATATGGTTTTCACCATTTTTAAAACGGTCCTGAAAATAATTGTAGTTTATATCAGCATCATAACTGAGTTTTGTTGAATCTAACCGTAGCGAACGTAATCCCATACTGGCAGATGCAAGAAAATAATTCTGACGAATATTTCCTTTGTCGAGTGTAGTATCAAGGTCCGGACTATAACCATAATCAAAAACGGTATTGCTGCTTACACCCCCATTGCCATAGAGATAAGCGTTTTTAAAAAATTTCTTTCCGAATAATTCCCCTGTGGTTTCTGAATAGCCTGCAAATACTTTACGGCCATTTTCGAGTGGTAATTGACCGTTGGATGATTGATGTTTGAAATACACACCGGCTGTGTATTTTTTGGATCTCGAAGAGTTTATGTATAGCTCTGCCAGCGGCGTTGTGTAATTGCCAAAACCAAGTTTGATATAGTTTTTGTATAATTTGTTAATGGGCATGCTTATCATTTTAGCTGCATTAATAGCCGAAACCTGATATTCTGTATTGATCATCACGGGCATAATGTTGTATTGAAATGACGGCTTTATAATTACCGAATCTGCTATTTTTGGTAACACGTTTATTTTGTGTGCATCCGAAACAACCGGTTCGTAAGGTTTTACTACTTCAACTGCTTTGTTTATTGGAGTTTGGGCACCAACTTTGATCCCGCAAAGGGATAACACCATGCAAAGCATAAAGAGTTGGAAGTTGGGCGTTGGGCGTTGGAAATTAAAAGTTAAAAGTTGGGACTTTGCTTTTTCACGGATTGATTCCTGAAGGCAATTTTTTCTTATAATATATAGGGCTCTTGAAGTATTCATGGTTCGTCCGATTCTAATTAATTATTGGATTTTTTTCTTATCAATGTTTAATTCAAGGTCTTGCTGGTTTTCTTTGACCTGCGATTTAGCGTTCTTGGCTGATAGCTTTTCTTTCTTGTCTTTTGCCTCGGCCCTTATTCCATCAGTTTGATTTTCGTAATAATCAAGGATACTTTGGAGCGTTTGTTGAGCCTGAAATTCATCTTTTTTGTCCAGGTAAATATCGCTTAGGAGAATAAAGCTTTTGCCAAGCCAGTATTGATGAGGTGTATTCTTGTCTATAAAATCGAAAATTTCTTTTTCAGCAAGGTCTTTTTTATTTTGGTTGTAATAAAGCTGCGCTAACAGATATTTACATTCTGCTCCTTCTTTACTCTTCATATCTTTGGCAACAAGTTTCAGTTCGTCGGTAGCCGCACCAAGTACTTGGGTTTCAATATAAGATTTGGCCAGAATGTAATGTGCTTCCCGTTTCGTTTCATCGGCAATTTTTTCGGTATTAAGTAGCGAGTTGGCACTTTCAATGGAATTCGCATAATCCTTTAGGCTGAAATTGCACCGCATTTCTCCTGTTTTTGCTTCTAGCACATTTTTCTTTATTTCAGCTTCACTTTCCAAACGTTTGTATAACTCCAACGCCTTACTGTAATCACCCTTGTTATAATCAATTGATGCAGAAGTTACGAGTGCTTGCTCAGTAAACATGTTTTTTGGTTGGGAAATCACAAATTCCAATCCTTTGAGGGCATCCTCGGGTTTATTGTTTCTGATATAGCAGTCGGCCGTGTAGAAGTTAGCGTTTATTAGAAAATTCCCGCTTTTAAATTTATCGATATACTTTGCAAATTGTGGAACTGCCTTATCACAATCGCCAGCCATATATGCGTTTTCGGCTGCAGCGTAGGTAAGCGAATCCTGTTCGGTTGTACGTATATTTTCAGTTTCACCTTTGCTTTGAAGATAGGCAAAGTAAGTATCTACATCGTTCATGCTCATATAAACAGTTTTGAGGCCATTGAGCGCGTTGCGTGCATCAGTACTACCCTTGAACTCTTCAGCCACTTTTTTGTAACAAGCAATGGCGTCTGCATTTTTATTGCTGTTATAATAGATTAAGCCAAGTTGTAAAAGAGCCTTTGGTACATAACTGCTTTTTGGATATGATTTTATAAGTTTGTTAAAAGACGTAATCGCTTCATTATTAGAATTTAATAATACATGGGCACGACCTAATTCATATAAAGCATCATCAACATAGGCTGATTTGGAATAATCTTTTATTAATTGATTCAGGAAACCAACCTTTTTTTCTTGCCGGCTCACGAGACCATAGGCAAAAGCTTTCTGAAAGATGGAATAGTCAGCATCTGCAACTTTCAAAGCAATGGCTTTATCATAATTCTCAATGGAAATCCAATACGATAATTTCATAAAATAGCAGTCGCCCATGCGGTTGTAGGAATCTGCAACCGTTTTTGTTTTAGCATCTTTCATCAGACTTGCATATCGCCGGAACCAATTGAGGGCATCATCATATTTTTTCAGATCGAAATAGGCGTATCCGATATTGTAATGGGCAAGTTCAAATTCATCAAGACTTGCGGCTCCGGGAGAAGCAATAAACTTGTTGTACATTTCAACCGCTTTATCGTAGTCGGCGAGTCTGTAATAGGCTTCACCCTTCCAATAATAGGCCCTAGCGGCAAGTATTTTATCAAACTGAGCGTACTCCAGCGATTTATCAAGCATCTTAAGTGCCTCTTCAAACTTAAGGTTATTATAAAGTTCCAAACCACTAAAAAACGCTATTCGCTGGTGAGCACGAAGAATGTTGTTGTCCTTTTTCTTGATTTTATCAATGGATTCGATCGCAGCTTCGTAATTCTTGGTGCTCAGGTAAGCCAATGCAAGATAATTGTAAGCCTCATCGATTCTAGCAGAGGCAGGATACCGTTGGATATATTCATTAAAAGCCTTTACAGCCTCGTTAAAAGGGGATAGCGACAATTCGTACGTAACTATAGCATAGTTAAACAGCGAATTTTCTTTGATTTCAGCATTGAAGTCCATACTCGCTGCCGATGCAAAAGCAAGCCTGGCTTTTTGTTTATCTTTTATTTTTAGATACGAATCAGCCAGATGATAGGATGCATTTTGGCTTATCTCTGTATTGCCTGAAGCAATGGGCTCGAAATACTTTATGGCAGTCTGCAGATCGCCGGCTTTGTAATAAGCATAAGCAAGTTGGTAGCGGTCCTCCGGGGACATGGACGAAGTTTTTTCCGCGTATTTCTGTAAATAAGGTAGTGACTCATTGTATTTACCAATGCGATAATAGGACTCTCCTATAATTCTGGACATCTCGCCAACTCGTTTCTCCACCACGGAATCTATTAATGGCGTAGCATAAGATATGACTTTGTCGTACTTCTTTTGAAGAAAATAGATTTGTGCAATGTAATAGGGTACAATGGGCGCAAAAGTTTCATTATCGCGTAGACGTAAAAATCCTTCCAAAGCAGTTTCGTAATTTCCCTGCAGATACGCGATATGTGAATAGTAATAAAGTGCAGGTGCAGTGTATTTAGTATCTATATCCTTTATGGCAAAAAAGTGCAAACGAGCCTTATCGTAAATATCTTGCGTAAAATAGCAATAACCTGCTTCAAAATGATATTCCGCTGTTTGTTCGGGGTCAAGTCTTGCAGCATCTACTTTTTCAAACCATTCAATCCCTTTCTTGTATTTTTTATTGTTATATTGAAACCGAGCCATGTAAAAATAGGCTTCATTGGCTTTACTGTTTTCGGAGTTATCGGCTATGAAAGAATTCAATAAATACTCCGCGTCGGGATTGTACAATTCAAGAGCACAAAGAGCAGCATAGTATTCTGCATCGGCTTGCATGCCTGTACGTGCATTAACAGGATTGTCTGCTACTTTTTGAAAAAAATGACGAGCATCCGCATATTTCTGTTTTTCATACAATTCCATCGCAGTTTTAAAATCCTGGTTAGACATTGTATATATCAAACTTTTCTGGGCATGTAATTGTAAAACTATAAAGAACAGTGCAATCCCAAATATTATTTTTTTGCTAACCCTTAATTTACAATGGTAACATTTTGTAATCAGTCTATCTTTTTTCATTTTTAGCGTTTTTTGTCAAAAAGACCAAATTAAATCCGTATTGGTCTGATGATTCCTATATTATCTGTCCCAAATCTCTCTACCAAAAGGGACGAAAGAAGAAATTTAAAATCGCGTAAAATTAATCATTTCATAGGCAATACGATAAAAACTCAAAAGGTTTATATTAACAATAAACTGTTAATTAAATGAATTATTGCGTTATTTTTTTTGAATTATCCTTTATCAATTAAAAATCCATTTTCGTCCTTAGAAAATCTGTTCATGTCAAATAAAACAAACAAAAATTCGGGAAGTACAGTTAATATGAGAAATGCATTGCTTTTATAAAGAGAGAGTAAGGTTAGTAATACTGAAAATAAAGTAGAGAAAAGACGATGAAAAAAATTATTGAAGAGAACATCGAACTGCTCAAGGAGAAGCTCGAATTAAACAAACAAATCATTGACCAGAACAGAGAAAAATTACGTAATGTTATTCAACAACCTCTTTCAAGCGAACGAACAGAGTTATTCTTCCACCATTACCAGATTACGCTCGAATTATTTTCCAGAAATAGTCATTTCATGAAATTACAGGCTGAATTATCCCGCTTCGTCAGTGGCGATGATGGGTTAAAGTCCTTTGCAAAGATGAGCCTGTCATAATATTTAAATATCCTAGCAAGGAGAGGTGCCTGGCTTTAGGTGTTTAAGGAGCGGAATTGACACTCAATGTGAGTGAGTTCCGCTCAATGCCTTTTTATCTAATTGCATTAAATGTGGGTTTTGGTTTCGCTCAACCACCGGTTCGTTCACCTAAACGTGGTTTCGACTCCACCGGTTCTACTCAAGCTCCAGTTTTCTTAGTTATCAAGTTGTCAATGCTCCGCAAGTCACCGTTCCTTGAGCGGAGTCGAAAGGAGTGCGGAGTTTGAGTTAGCTATACAATATATTCATTAAAAAGTGGTTTCGACTCCGCTCAACCACCGGGAGTACATCGCAATCGAAGAGCCATTTTGGTTTCGCTCAACCACCGGGAACACAAGACCTTGAGCGGAGTCGAAAGGCCTATAAATCATACACACTTTTTGAAGGTATTTTTTTAAATATCAACCCTGTACGGCTTGGAATATAAATTTTCAGGAAATTATTATTATGCATTTTATGGTCTAAAAGTGTTGTGTAATAAATCATTTTTTCGTCCACGAGGCCATTTCCTCCATAAATCAAAGAGTCGGTATCAAGCACAATTGAATATTTTCCTGGTTCAATCTGAAATGCATAATCCTGAAAGGATCTACCGGGATTAAAATTGAAAACAAACACCAAATCGCCTCTTTTGAAGGCAATCACCTGATCAGGTTTATTTTCGTGGAGCAAATAAATTTCGCTTATGCCAAGAATATTGTATTCGGCTATGACTTTTAGCATAGCTTTGTCGAAATCTCCCAGATAATGATATTTGAGTTGTTTATTATCAACAAGACTCCATTGTCTGCGGGCGTAGTGGTACGACCAGTTATTACCTTCCCTCGGAAAGTCAATCCATTCGGGGTGACCGAACTCGTTGCCCATAAAGTTAAGATATCCGTTGCCAGCAGTTGCAATGGTCATCAAGCGGATCATTTTATGGAGAGCCATAGCCCTGTCAACCACCAAATTTGGTCGACTTTTGTCCATGTTAAAGTAGATTTCTTTGTCCATTAAACGGAACACGATGGTTTTGTCACCCACCAATGCCTGATCATGTGATTCTGCATAGCCTATGGTTTTTTCGTCGTGCCGCTTTCTACTCAGCTCGTAAAATAAGTTATTTACATCCCATTGTTCGTCAGGGATTTCTTTAATTACTTTGATCCAGTAATCAGGAGTGCCCATAGCCAGTCGATAATCAAAACCCAAGCCCCCATCTTCCAAAGATGATGCTGTACCCGGCATTCCGCTCATTTCCTCTGCAACAGTTATTGAATCGGGACGAATTTCATGTATAAGTTTATTGGCCAGCATAATGTAGGTAATAGCATCCTCGTCCTGGTTTCCGTCATAATACATCTGGTAATTGACAAAATCTTTCGATAATCCGTGGTCGAGATAGAGCATGCTGGTTACACCATCGAACCTGAAACCGTCAAAATGGTATTCGTCGAGCCAGAATTTACAATTGGAAAGTAAAAAATGTAATACTTCATTTTTACTGTAATTGAAGACAAGCGAGTCCCATGCTGGGTGGTTTCGTCTGGCACCGGAGTGGAAATATTGATACAGGGTGCCATCGAAACGGTTTAACCCTTCAATTTCATTTTTTACTGCATGAGAATGAACCAGGTCCATGATAACTGCAATATCATGCTTATGTGCAGCATCAATCAGCTCTTTTAGTTCTTCCGGAGTTCCAAACCGTGATGACACGGCGAAAAAGCTTGATACATGATAACCAAAAGAACCATAATAGGGATGTTCCTGAATTGCCATTAATTGAATAGTGTTGTAACCCGAATCCGCAATACGGGGTATAATATTATCAATAAATTCCCGGATAGAACCCACTTTAAGCTCCTCCGTGGCCATTCCAATATGAGCTTCATAAATAAGAGGAGCACGCTTAGGTACTTTGTAATTGGAAATTTTCCATTGATAAGGATTTTCGGGGTGCCAGACTTGAGCACTGAAAATCATGGTGTTCGTGTCCTGAACGACTCTAGTGGTCCAAGCCGGAATGCGCTCCCCATGCCCGTTTTTCCAGCTTATCAAAAGTTTATAGAATTCTCCATGATGAATTCCTCCTGCAGGCAATTGCAATTCCCATATGCCGTTTTTAAGTTTAGAAAGAGACCAGGAATCGTTTTTCTGCCAACCGTTAAAGTCACCGATAAGATAAATGCTGGTGGCGTTTGGGGCCCATTCACGCATAACCCATCCAATTTCTGTCCGGTGCAATCCAAAATATAAATGTCCGGTAGCAAAATCAGAGAGACTCTGAGTACAGGATGTCAATTCAAATTCTTTCTTTTGAGCCTTGGTAATACGCTGATTAATTATTTTCTCAAAAGGTTCTAACCACTGATCGTTTTTAACAAGTTCAAGCATTTTCATGTAAATAGAAATTCGGCTTTTGGCACAATTGCATTATAGTAAAAATACCCATTTTATTTTAAAGAATATGGTAAATTCAAACTATTCTTAAACATTTAAATAAAGCAACTTGTTATTAAAAATTAAAGATATTCATTGAAATATTTGGACTTAATTAACTGTTTAGGTTTTAAAACGCTTTTGTTCAACAGGAAAGTATTTTTCCGTATGTTTCTAAAATCCAAAAAATGATTTTAAGTTTATATTCATCGTACTGAATTGATAAAAATTAAATACAATGACTTAATTTTATATGTTTTTTAACCTAACAAAAATCAAGAACTAAAATCTATGGCTAAAGTTGCATTAATTACCGGGGTAACCGGTCAGGATGGCGCATATCTTGCCGAATTCCTGTTACGTAAAAAATATATTGTTCATGGTTTAAAACGAAGGAGTTCGCTTTTTAACACTGACCGTATCGATCATTTATATCAGGATCCGCATGTGGAAAATAAGAATTTTATTCTGCATTATGGCGATCTTACTGACTCTACTAATCTGATTCGCATTATTCAGGAGGTACAACCCGATGAAATATATAATCTTGCAGCTCAAAGTCATGTTTTTGTTAGTTTTGAAACACCTGAGTATACAGCAAATGCAGATGGAATAGGAACGCTGCGTATACTTGAAGCTGTCAGGCTTTTGGGGCTGACTCAAAAAACAAGGGTTTATCAGGCTTCGACCAGTGAACTGTACGGTTTAGTGCAAGAAGTACCGCAAAGCGAAAAAACCCCTTTTTATCCAAGAAGTCCTTATGCCTGTGCCAAATTATATGCTTACTGGATCACGGTGAATTATCGGGAAGCTTACAAAATTTTTGCATGTAATGGAATTCTGTTTAACCACGAGTCGCCTATCCGCGGTGAAACATTTGTTACACGGAAAATTACCAGGGCAGTTGCACGCATTGCTTTGGGTTCACAGGATATAATTTATCTGGGAAACTTGTCTTCCAAACGTGACTGGGGCCATGCCAAGGATTATATTGAAGCCATGTACCTGATTCTTCAACAGCCGGAGCCAGATGATTATGTGATTGCTACAGGAATAACAACTGAAGTCCGCGAATTTATACGGATGTCTTTCGCTGAGATTGGCATTGAAATAGAATTTCGTGGTAAAGATGTGGATGAAAAAGGCTTTGTTACTAAATGCAGTAATCCTGAATTTCAGGTTGAAATAGGAAAAAATGTGATAGCAGTGGACAAGCGATATTTCCGGCCAACTGAAGTCGACCTGCTTATTGGAGATGCTACCAAAGCCAGAACAAAACTAGGCTGGATACCGAAATACGATTTGCATGCCTTGGTTAGCGATATGATCCAGAGTGATATAAAATTAATGAAACAAGAACGTTATCTGAGAGATGGCGGGTTTACAACAATGAATTATTTTGAATAGAAACACTTGGTTAAAAAAATGAATAAAGAGGCTAAAATATACGTTGCCGGTCATACAGGGCTTGTAGGTAGCGCAATTGTAAAAAAATTAAAAGAATATGGATTTCATAACCTTTTATTCCGAAATCTTACTGAACTGGACCTGAAGGATCAGAGGGCAACCGCTGCTTTTTTTGCAAATGAGAAACCTGAATATGTAATTCTTGCTGCAGCTAAAGTAGGAGGGATTGTGGCAAACAATACTTACCGGGCGGAATTTATTTATGACAATATACTGATAGAGAGTAATATTATTCACTCTTCATGGGTGAATGGGGTAAAAAAGTTGTTATTTCTGGGAAGTTCTTGCATTTATCCCAAAAACGCTCCTCAGCCATTGCGAGAAGACTATTTGTTGACCTCGACACTCGAATATACAAATGAACCTTATGCAATTGCCAAGATAACGGGGATAAAGATGTGTGAGAGTTACAACCTGCAGTATGGCACCAATTTCATTTCTGTAATGCCTACTAATTTGTACGGTCACAACGATAATTTTGATTTGGAAAAATCGCATGTGCTGCCTGCAATGATTCGAAAAATGCATCTCGCCAAAGCTTTGTACAACAATGACATTAAAACAATCAGGCGTGATCTCGATAAAAGACCTGTTGAAGGGGTGGATGGAAGTGCTGATGAAAGCACGATATTTGAAAAACTTGCTAAATATGGTATTCACAAAATATCAACGGGATCCGATGTAACTCTTTGGGGAACAGGCAAGCCGCGTCGTGAATTTTTATTTTCTTACGATCTTGCTGATGCCTGTGTGTTTATAATGCAAAACATTGATTTTAAAGATCTTGTAAAATTATCACCCAACGAAAGTAATGAAATTCGTAATACGCATATTAATATTGGCTGTGGAATAGATCTTTCTATCAATGAGTTAGCTTTTATTATTAAAGAAATCATTGGATTCCGGGGCAATATTGTTTGGGATTCAACCAAACCTGACGGAACCTTTCAAAAGTTACTCGACGTTTCGAAACTTAAAAAATTAGGATGGGAGTATAAGGTAAAATTAAACGAAGGAATTACGGCTGTTTATGAAAATTACAGTATGTAGTTTATTTATATATAGACAGATAAATATTTTTATGTTTCAATTTTTTTTTCAGGTTATTGTATATTGAACTCAATTTAATATATTTGATTGTAATTTAATTTTAATTCCTTTGTCCCAGTACTAAGTAGAGAAATTCAATTAAGTGAACAAAAGAAGACAAGCTATTGCAGGTACATTAAAAAATAATTTCTGAAGTAGTGTAGGAACTTTATTATGGATACATTACTATTTGATAAAACCGAAAAAACTCCTTACATAAGTCTTGAGGAAGGGCTATTTGAATTCAGCGGGAGATCTATTGTTGAAGATTCCCAAAAAATTTTCAAACCTGTGGTTGAGCGGATAAAAACCTATCAGCCATCAGCAACTTCAAAGACAATAGTTAATTTTAATTTTGATTATCTCAATACTTCTTCTTCAAAATGTATATATGATATTCTTAAAGTACTTGATGATCTTTATATCAAGGGTTATGATATTATCATAAACTGGTATTATGAGGAAGGAGACAATGATATGCTCGATTTGGGCGTTCATCTGAAAGCTTTTATTAAGGCACCATTCAATTTTATTGAAAATGAGATTTCCAATGGCCAGCATGATGAATTTATGGGGAATGAAGATTAAGTTATTGTTAAAGGTTATCGGTGATTATACTTTGGAACGCTATTTTATTATTTTTGCATTTTGAAATTCAGGAAAAATTGAAAGTTTATTTTGATTATAGCGATTATCATGTTCCTTGTCCAGTAATTACAACTGGTGTGTTTGACGGAGTTCATAAGGGACACGTTGAATTATTCAACCGATTGAATGAAGTAGCAGCTTCTGTCAATGGCGAATCCGTTGTAGTTACTTTTTGGCCCCATCCTCAAATGGTACTTAACCCCGGCACTTCTCCCAAGTTATTAAATACCCTGGATGAGAAATTATCACTTCTCGAAAAGTCAAATATACAGCATGTTGTAATTGTTCCCTTTACCAGTGAATTTTCCAAACTTTCCTCTGAGGATTTTATAATCCATGTTTTAGTACAGCAATTAAAGGTAAAGCGTTTAGTGGTTGGATATAACCACCATTTTGGAAAAGACCGTAAAGGGAATTACGAGCTAATGAAACAATATGGTGAACAATATGGTTTTGGCGTCGAAAAGCTGGAAGCAAAACTAGTGGAGAATGAAAAGGTAAGTGCCACTTTAGTTCGAAATGCTCTTCTCGAGGGTAATGTTGAAATGGCGAATACATACCTTGGATACACTTACATGATTAGTGGCAGCGTTGTGGAAGGCGACAGAATAGGCAGAACCATTGGATTTCCAACTGCTAATATTAAAATTGATCAGAACTTTAAGCTCATTCCCAAGGAGGGGGTGTATGCCGTTGAAGTTGAACTCTCGGGAGTGCGTTATCCGGGCATGTTAAATATAGGGTATAGACCCACAATTAAGGTTCAATCGATGCAATTAACTATCGAAGTGCATATTATTAATTTCAAAAAGGATATTTACAACCAGAATCTCACCTTGTATTTTAAACAGAGGATTCGTAATGAAATGAAATTTGATAGTTTAGAGCATTTAAAGCATCAATTAACACAGGATAAATTGAAAGTTACCCAAATATTTGGGGTACCATCGTGAATATTTTTATTTTTGCATTTTATTTTAAATTATAACCGAAAAATATGAAGACTCAGGAATTACTTGTTGAAAACTTACCATACAAAGTGGCCGATATTTCTTTGGCTGATTTTGGGCGTAAAGAAATTGAAATTGCCGAAAAAGAGATGCCAGGTCTAATGGCTATCCGGAAACGTTATGCTGCCCAAAAGCCACTTAAGGGCGCCAGAATTACCGGTTCGTTGCATATGACAATTCAAACTGCCGTTTTAATTGAAACATTGAAGGAGCTTGGAGCAGACGTGCGCTGGGCAAGCTGTAATATATTTTCCACTCAGGATCATGCTGCAGCGGCTATTGCAGCCGCAGGTGTTCCTGTATTTGCATGGAAGGGTGAAACGCTTGAAGAATATTGGTGGTGTACGGAGCAAGCACTTACTTTTCCTGAAGGGAAAGGTCCCATGCTTATCGTAGACGATGGGGGCGATGCTACTTTACTTATTCATTTGGGATATAAAGCTGAAAATGACAAATCGGTACTCGAAAAAACGCCATCCAATAAAGAAGAAGGTATAATCTTAAACTTGCTGAAGAAAATCCTTGTAGAAGATAATGGAAAATGGCATCGTTTCGTGAAAGAACTTCGCGGTGTTTCGGAAGAAACCACTACCGGTGTGCATAGGCTTTATCAAATGATGGAAAAAGGAGAACTGCTTTTCCCTGCTATTAACGTTAACGATTCTGTTACCAAATCCAAGTTCGATAATCTCTATGGCTGTCGCGAATCACTTGCCGACGGTATTAAACGTGCCACCGATGTGATGATTGCAGGTAAAATTGTAGTTGTACTTGGTTACGGTGATGTTGGTAAAGGTTGTGCCCGTTCAATGAAATCTTACGGAGCAAGGGTTTTGGTTACAGAAATTGATCCTATTTGTGCACTTCAGGCTTCAATGGAAGGATTCGAAGTTACTACCATGGAAGAAGCTGTTAAGGAAGGTAATATTTTCGTAACTACCACAGGCAACCTTGATGTAGTAACTATCGATCACTTGAAACAAATGAAGGATCAAGCTATCGTTTGTAATATAGGTCATTTCGACAATGAAATACAGGTGGATAAACTTGTTAATTTCCCAGGCATTAAGCATGTAAATATTAAACCTCAGGTTGATAAATATATCTTCCCCGATGGCCATGCTTTATTTCTGCTCGCAGAAGGTCGCTTGGTAAATCTTGGCTGCGCAACAGGCCATCCTTCCTTTGTAATGAGTAATTCGTTTACCAACCAAACGCTTGCACAAATAGATTTGTGGCAAAATAAATATAAAATCGACGTATATCGCTTGTCCAAAAAGCTTGATGAAGAAGTTGCCAGGTTACATCTTGAGCAATTAGGTGTAAAGCTTACGAAACTTACAAAAGAACAAGCTGATTATATCGGTGTTTCCTCCGAAGGACCTTATAAACCTGAGCATTACAGGTATTAAAAGAATATTATCGAATTTATTATATAAAAGTTCACAGTTTTAGTTATGAAAATTGTGAACTTTTTTTTAAAGTAAAATTGATGCTATGTAAGGGTTTATCAAAATTCAATTTTTAAGACGCATCGAAGAATTTAGTATATTTGAAAAGACTTTTTTGATTAAAAAATACCAAGTATATGTCTTACGATCTTAATCAGCAAGATATAGAACTGCTTAAAAATAACCCCTATCAATTTATCCTCAACCATCAAAAATTAATCGAAAGCATTATTCATTTATTTATTCGTTCAGGCCGATTTGCATTTGAAGAGCTTAACGATATAAAACAACAGGTAAATGAAGAACTTCTGGGGAAAATACATAAGATTCGGGATCAATTTCATGGGAAATCTTTATTGACTACTTATTTAACTGTCATTGTTAGGAATATATGTATTGAAATACTGAGAAAGAAAAATAAGCTTTATTGTGTTTCATTGAATGAATCTATCATCCATTATGCCGGCGACGATGCTATTAATACTCTTGTTATTGAGGAAGAGATAGATCGCCTTCAAAAAACGATTCAACTTTATTACAGACAAGAATGGAAATTACTGCTTTGTTTAAAAATAAAGTTTAAAATGGGTTTTGATTTTGATAGTTTTCGAACTATTTATAAACAAATTACCAAGGCTGATTTTGAAGATTTTATAGGTTTTGTTCAACCGTATGAAGGATGCTCTGAAAAAACTTTGTTTATTGGATTGGCAAGGCTTTTCAACAAATATGAGGATAAAGAAATAACGCCGGATTCTTTAAGAAAATGGGTGACTGATAAAATAAATCAGATAATTGAAGTCCTGAATGGGCGTCCTCCAACATCTAAATATAATAGAGAAACATTTCAAATATTATTTGAGAAAAGCTTTCATAAAGAACAAAAAGTAAAGACGGATTAATATTAAGTCAAATGTATGATAGAGAATGACTTTGATAATTATTTTAATAACGGACATTTGAATGATGATGCTTTTGCATTATTTCTTGATGCTTTGGTCCTTGATAAAGTGAACCTGCTACCTTCTATGATTCGTAGCCATGTTGAAGATTGCCAGCAATGTAAATTAGAAATGCTTGCTTTATATGACATCATTAAAAAAAATAATATGATTAGAAATGCTGAAAAA
>CAYZNC010000022.1:0-9926 GCA_964478555.1 uncultured Bacteroidales bacterium
AAGGCTGCCTTTTTGTTTAAAGAAGCCCTGTCTGAGGGCTATGGTAGAAAAATAAAAGCCTGAGCGTCGTCCTTGTGCTGTGATTGTAGGTGCATTATAGGAGTAATTAATCTGAACGGTTGTTTGTTTAGCGATGTGGAAAGTTGGGTTAACCCTTATATTCCATGTGTTGACGTTATTCTCAACACCTGGAACAGGCGTTCCAAACAAATGATAATTGTAAAGATTGAATGAAGAATTCAGGTTAAACCATTTTACAGGTTCCAGGTACAACATAAATTCTCCGCCGATGGAACGATCGTGGTCAATATTGATAAAGGTATTGGTAGTTATTTGAGTTCCCTGATCAAACGTACTGATTGGTTGAATCAAATCGGAGGTTTGTCTCATGAAGCCCTGAATAGAGATGAAAGAGCTTTTCAACAGATCTTTCTGCAGATTTAATTCGAACGAATTCGTAAATTCAGGCAATAACCCTGGATTTCCCACACGTATGGTCTGCGGATCAAGGTGAATTACAAAGGGATCCATGTTAAACTCTCGTGGACGGTTAATGCGCCGGGTGTAGCTAGCCTGTAATTCCAATTTCCAGGGTAACTGTTTGGATAAATGGATCGATGGAAAGAAATCGATTCGATTCACTTTGTATTGCTTACCCAGAATCTCCTGGTTTAACATTCTGTTTTCATATTCGGTACGCAAACCGACCTGATAATTTACAATGGATGTTGAATTTGAAAACATTACATAACCTGCCTGGAGTTGATCCTTGAATTTGAGTATATCCCGTTGAGAAGAATCTTCAACCCATGCGCCTTCTATAAAGTTATTCACATAAGAATTACCTTTGCTGTTTGAATACGTTCCCTGGTATCCGGCTTCCAGCTTACCTTTGTCGCCTATAGGCAGCTCGTAATCAGCTTTTGTACGTAATTCAGTTTCATTGCTATTTTGTGCCGATTGTTGTATAATTTTCTTTTTACCCAGGGAGATCCAATTTGCGTCTGTAGTATCCTGTTGCAAAGTGCTCAGGTTGTCGTCAGGCCCACCAGAAAGGTAGGCCTCTGCTGAAAGCTTCTGCCCTTTATCATTAAGCTTTAAGGTGTAATCGAGCGTAAGGGTACTATAGTTTCTTTTAAACTCGGGAGTACTGCTATTAAGATAATAATAACCAGGTGCAAAAGCAATAGACGACATGGGATTAATATATTGATCATAATAGTTGGAATTGATGGGTCGGCTGAAAGATCTGTCACCCACGCTTCCAATTAACGATAGTGAATTTTTTTTATCGATATCGTAATCAATTTGGCCATGAACGCCTTTACCCTGACGGTGAAAATTACCACTACCATTTACGATTTGGTTTTTAAAAAATGTACTTCCCAGGGTATCTGTATTGCTCATATAGCTTTTAACAGCAAATTTCATATCTGTAAAATCACCTCCCAGGGTAAAATTAAATTTCGATAATTTATAATTTAAACTCAGGCTGGCATTGTATTTATCACCGGTACCTGCCGTAGCATTCACCATGCCGCTGGTACCCTGCACTTTTTGTTTTTTCATAATTACATTGATTATACCAGCGCTTCCTTCGGCCTCGTACTTTGCTGAAGGGTTGGTAATAATCTCAACGCTTTGGACAAGATTAGCAGGAATTTGCTGCAATGCTTCACTGCCAGCAATAGGAGATGGGCGTCCGTCAACCAGTACGGTATAGTTTGAACTTCCACGGAGGGTGACATTTCCCTGAACATCTGTTTGAACGGATGGTGCGTTTTGAAGTGCATCGGCAAGCGTACCACCTGAGGCGGTGACATTTTGTGCGATGTCTACCACTTTTTTGTCGATTTGATTTTGGACGGGAGGTGCATTTCCAACTATTTCAACAGCCTGCATCGAAACTGATGTCGAAGTTACTTTTACAGGTCCTAAGGCAGCTGTTTTCTGATCAGGAGTTAGCAAAACGTTGCTAACCTTCTGTTTTTTATATCCAACAGAAGTTACTAAGACATAGAACCTTCCGTAAGGCAATGCTTCAATACTAAAACTTCCGTCGGCATTGCTCATCACCCCGGTAACCAAAGTGGAATCCTTTGCACGGTAAACAGCAACACTGGCATACTGGACGGGTTGTCCATTAGTTTCGTCGACGACGGTTCCGGTAACTTTAGCTTCTTTAGGCATATCGCCGCCCTGAAAGTTTCTCTGTCCAGGCGCCTGAGCAAATGATGTAGAAGAGTATAGCAGTAACATTGCTCCAAATGAAAATAATAATGACTTCTTCATTAATAAAATAGTTTATTGATCTTTAAATTCCAAATAAACAACGCTTTTGTTGAAAGTAGGTTCAAAAGGGAAGGTGACAATTTTGCATGATTTGTGCGTTGCGCCAAATCCTCAGGTTTTTCAAAACCCTGAGGATTTAAAGTCAGAGCAACCTCCAAGCTTATTTTTAAATAATTTAAATTCATAAAATAGGGGTATCTTACAATAGGGTTGTCATAGGACTATAAAAATTAAAAATTTGTCTTATGAACAGAACATATTTTTTCAATTCCAGAACTTGTTATCAGGTAGTTTATTGGCTTTTTTTATTGGTTTTAACCACTAGACCTGGATATGCTCAGGTAGTTGCTTTCAGTAATAATACAACCATAGCCATGGTTAATGATACAGGACTTTTTACGCCCGTCCGGAAAATACAGGTCTCATTTTTGCCTGGTATTAGTATTAACAGGCAACCCAAAGATGATATTGTGGACGTATCGTTCAATATCATTGGTGGCTGTGTTAAAGAAGTCAGGGGTTTTGAACTTGGCAGTGTCTTTAATATCGATAGGGAAAATGCCGGTAAATGTCAGCTTGCCGGTGTCAGTAATCTGGTTGGAGGAACATTTAGGGGACTTCAGATGGCCGGCGTTTTGAATACTGTACGAGGTGATGCAGGTGATATTCAAATGGCCGGCGTATCCAACGTTGTTGGAGGATCGTTTCACGGTTTGCAAATGGCCGGTGTAAGTAATTTGTCAAAATCTTTAAATGGCCTTCAAGCTAGCGGGGTTGTGAATGCTTCTAAAACAACAACAGGCTTGCAGATTGCGGGTGTTGTTAATCTTTCGGGACAAACTAAAGGAACTCAAATAGCAGGTGTAGTCAATTGTTCAAAAGAAGTTGATGGGTTTCAGTTATCCGGATGTGCCAATGTAACATCTTATTTTAAGGGAGTACAACTATCCGTTTTCAATTTTGCTGATTCCTGTGACGGTGTTCCCATTGGTATTTTAAGTTTTGTGAGAAAGAACGGATACCATAAAATAGAGCTTTCGGGCGATGAAATATTTTATACCAACCTTGCTTTGAGAACTGGAATCACCCGTTTTCACACTATGATCATGGCCGGTATAAAACCCGATAATTTTGAAACCCCGCTTTGGGCTTTTGGCTATGGAGCAGGTACTACGCTTGGTCCACAGGGCAAAATGAATTATGACCTTGAACTTTCGACGCAACATATAAGCAAGGACCGTTTTAATGATTATACGAGTGAATTATGTAAATTGTACGTTGGAATCGATAAGAAGATCTTTGGAAAAACTTCCATAGCCGTTGGTGTTACTTATAATTTCTATATTACCGACACGCATTCACCCGAATACCTTGGATCTTTATCAAAAATTGCTCCTTATTATATGACCAATAATGCATTTCATAATGGAATAAATATAAAGACATGGCTGGGCGGGAAGATAGCTATACGGTTTTTATGAGCGGTAACCAAGAAGGCATATGGGCCAAAGTGATAGATTTACGAACAAGGAACAACGATTTTTGATTTACGAAGTACATCATCTTCTAAAATCGCAATTCGTTAATCCTTGTTCATAAATCATTTTATTATTATGTTCGCCACCTATTTTCCTTTTCTCAGGTATATATTTCCCTTCACAGTTACGATTTTGAAATCTACACCGCCACCATTTAGTGGGTATTTCAAAGTGGTACCACCAATTTGATTACTCGATTTATTATCTGCGGGGAAGTCAAAATTTGAAAAAACCGTACCCGACATGGTTTGAAATTCCAAATTGGTTTGTGTTTTGGAAGGCAAGGTGACATCAACTTCGCCCTTTACAGTAGATAATGACGTAGGCTTGTCTTTATTTAATTCACTGAAAACTACATTGATATCGCCGTTTATTGTTGAAAGTACCAGCGGACCTGTAACATTAGTCAAATTAATAGAATTTATATTATTGATTTCGACTTCGTTTTTCATGTTCCGAATGCTTATACTTTTTAACATAAAATCAGCGTGCTTCTGATTTTTAAATATAATTTGCTTTTCAGGCATATCTTTTAATGATAAGAATGGACCTGCTGAATCTCCGTCGAATCCAAAGGTAGTAATATCTGTTCCAGTGCTTGCCCAAACGTAAGTAGAGTTTTTGTCTTTGTTGCGGCCAGTTGATTTAAAATTATATACAAAACTATGGTCTCCTCCCATGAAATTGCCTGAAATTTCAAGGGATAGATTTTCCGGAACTTTAAATTTATACGCTCCACTTTTGGATGGAGGCAATGAGCATCTGACCGTAATGCGGTTATCATTTTTTTCCACTTGCAGACCCAATTTATTTCCGTTGCCGTTAATGGGTTTTAATCCCTTTGCCCTTTCCGGTACCTCCTGACTGCTACTATCTGCTTCACCCGTAATGATAATCTCTTTACCATTATACCCTTCTATAGGCAGATTGCCGCTGAAACCTTCGAGGATTAGTTTGCCTGTTTTCGTATTTTCTACTGGAATTTTCAATTCTTGTGCCGATACAACCATATATGATATTGGTATCAAAGCGATCAGCATCGCTAAAAATTTATTTGTTTTCATTTTTCTGTAATTTATAGTTAATATAAAGGACAGATAAACCCGGTATTTATCTCTTCCAATTAATTATTGAATTCAATATTTTCCTGCTTGCTATATAATAAGTACTTACTTTGCATTTCAAGTATAGTGATAATTTACATTTGTTTTGTTTTGTTTTGTCTTGGTCCTTGTCCCTTACCTCTTAAATCTGTTATTATAGCATTGTTTTAATGCATTTCAGTGCAATATCCTTTACTTCCTGTAAGGAATTCTTATTCGAAATAATCTCCTGCATTGGTTTTATAGCTTTGAATTCCCTTTTCTCTGCCAATGTGTTTATTAAAACAACTTGGATAATAGGTTCAGTCTGTTTACCAAGAGATTCGACCAGTGAATCCCTTACGGACGCGTTATCTGCAAATTTTGCCAACGAATAGGCAGCAGCAAGCCGTACGTTTACGTTTCTGTCGGTATTCAATGTGTTAATTAGAGCATTGATGACTTTCGGATTCGGATTGGATATATCATCGGCATAATTAACCGCTTTAATTCTTTGGCTGGCAGATGTCTGATCAATCATGGTAAGCATCAGTACCTCTTTCATTTCTTTTACTTCTTTTCTGAGATCAGTCAGCTGATCAGACTGCGGGCTTTTGGATACTGTCTTTAATTTAAGGCCTATCAGTACTCCCACAATCAATAGTGCGAATCCTGCCGCAATTTTTAACAGCGGAGAGAAAGACTGTATAACGCTTTTTGATTTGGTAGTACCATTGTGTTCTGTAAAAGAATGAAGTTTATTCAATTCGTTTTGCACCATGGTGTTGAAATTTTTGCGCAACCTTTCGTCAGGTTTTTCAAAAGGGACCTCACTTATGGATTGTAACACAGATTTCATTTCCTGTGCCTCGGTCCTGCATTTATCGCAGGTTTCCAGGTGTTTTGCAAGCTCTTCGTGCAAGGCGTTTTCGATTTTATTATCCTGGTAATCGATCAAAAGTTGTTGAACCTCTTCGCACTTCATTTGTATATTATTTAATTATGTTATTGGTCTCTTTTTTGTGTTTAGTAACCGGATCATTTTCTTTCAAGTTGTTTAAAATAAATATCCTTAAGTTGTTTAATGGCCCTGTGAATTTGCACCTTGATGGCCGGTACAGATATTTCCTTTATTTTTGAGATCTCTTCATATTTTAATCCCTGAAAGCGGCTTAAAATAATTAACTCTCGTTGATCTGGATTTAGCTTCATTAGCGCCCGGTCTAAGTTTTCAAAATCACCTTCTTCATATATTTCTTTATTTTCTTCACAATCGTTATTATAGGAGGCTACATTTTTAAAATGATCGGTGAGCTTTCTTTCTTGTTTGCAGAAATCGATATGCACATTTCTTGCTAATTGATAGATCCACGTTCGGAAGCTTCCGTTATCATTTTTATAAGTATGGCGGTATTTGATAATCCGATAAAATAAATTCTGTGTCAGATCCTGGCTTATGATCTTGTCAAAGGTTAGTTTCAAAAAGAAATTGTACAATTTCACATGATACCTTTCGAAAAGCCATGTCATTTCCGAAAGCTTACCTTCTTTAACACGTTGCATTATCATTTCGTCGGACAATTCCACCGTGATCAATTTTATTTGTTTTTATTATGATTACTTCAGAAGGTAAGAATGGTTACAGAAAATAGATAACTTTTTTATAAAAATTACCACAAAGGGAAGAAAAGGCAAAGAGTTTAATTGAGCACAAAGATCAAAAAAATATTTTACACCGCGAAGGCATGAAGACGCAAAGAAATTATTTCTGTATAATTAAAGTTTTCCTTACCTCTTGGCGTCTTCGCGGTGTAATCCTTTCCCAATAATGTCTTCACGGTTAAGACAAACAATTTCATAGAAATTTTAAACTTGAATTGGGGGTATCCTCAGGTCGGGTTGTCATAGCACTATAAATTTTAAATTATAATGCTATGAAAGTAAAGAGAAGTATAATTATGGCTGTTATTTCAGTTGTTTTATTGTTACCCGGGATGTACGTGTTTTCTCAAACCGTTACACAAATGGTAAAAGGTAAAGTTGTGGATAATGAAACCCAGGTTGCATTGCCGGGAGCTAATGTTGTCATTTTAGGTACCAATCCTCTGTTGGGTGTGGCCTCAGACATAGACGGGAATTATAAAATTTCGAATGTGCCTGTTGGAAGATATAATATTCAGGTCAGTTATCTGGGATACGATGCAACCATTATTTCCGAGATATTAGTTTCCTCAGGCAAAGAATTGATTCTTAATATTAATTTAAAACAATCAGTAACGCAGATGAATGAGGTAACCGTTAAAGCATACTCACGGAAGGACCAGCCAATTAATACCATGGCATCGATCAGCGCCCGTTCATTTACGGTTGAAGAAACCCGCAGGTATGCTGGTGGATTGGATGATCCTGCCCGTATGGCCTCAGCCTTTGCGGGCGTTACTGTGGGGAATATACAGGATAATGCAATTATTATCCGGGGCAATGCTCCCAAAGGGGTTTCCTGGAGATTGGAAGGAGTAGAAGTTCCGAATCCTAATCATTTTGCTGGAGGTAATGTGGCTGGTGGCGGAGCAGTAACCATTTTTAGCAGTCAGCTTTTGGCCAATTCCGATTTTTTTACAGGTGCCTTCCCAGCAGAATATGGCAACGCCCTTGCGGGGGTTTTTGATATGAAACTTCGCAACGGTAACCAGGAAAAAAGAGAAAATACGATTCAGGCAGGAATATTAGGCATTGACCTGTCTTCCGAGGGCCCATTTAAAAAAGGGCACGGCGCTACTTATTTATTCAATTACCGGTACTCAACGTTCGGGTTGCTTTCGAGCCTGCATATCATACCTTCAGGTCAGGTGCCTAAATATCAGGATCTTTCTTTTAAATTAAACTTTCCGGCAAAAAAAGCAGGTAATTTTTCTTTATGGGGCATTGGAGCGCTGGATGATAATATTCAACCCAGAAACTCAGATTCTGCCAAGTGGAAGACGGATTGGGACAGGATTTATTACGACTGGAAATTGAATATGGGTACCATTGGATTGACGCATAAAGCAAGTATAGGAAAAAGAGCATTCATCAACACAACCATTGCAGCCTCGGGAATTCAAAATAAAATGAATGCAACACGGTATGACGATGAAATGACACAACGGCCTGAATGGTACTTCGTTGATCGTTCGGAAAAAATAATTGTCAGTACTTTTGTTAATTATAAATTTAGTTCACGTCAAACTTTAAAAGCAGGTGTTAATTTTAATGCTTTGTTTTATAATTTAAATTTAAATAGTACGATCAATGAGGTAGATCCTGCTACTTTTCAAAATTTCGTAAATCAACATGGTCAAAGCACTTATTCAGAATTTTTCATTGAATCAAAATACAGTGTTACGTCAAATTTGGTTATTAACGCCGGTTTAAATGCCAATTATTTTGCTTTAAACAGTGATTATTCAATCGAACCCCGCATGAGTATAAAATGGGAGTTTCATCCACATCATTCCTTTAGTTTCGGTTATGGATTACATAGTCAATTGGAAGAACTGAAAATATATTTTGTTACTAAGAATGTAAATGGCCGGTTGGTATATCCCAATAAAAATTTAGGATTGGCTCATGCCCAACATTTTGTTTTAGGGTATGATTGGCTGATAAATGATAATCTACGATTTAAAATTGAGCCTTATTATCAGTATTTATATAACGTTCCTGGAATTCGCGATAGCTCATATTCCATGATCAATTTCAAGCAGGACTGGTCATTTTCAGACTCTCTGGCTAACAACAGCAAAGGTAGAAACGTAGGTGTCGATTTTACATTAGAGCATTTTCTTCAAAAAGGTTTTTATTTTTTGATTACTGCCTCCATATTTGATTCAAAGTATAAAGCATCCGATGGTATCTGGAGAAATACAAGGTATAACAAAGGTTATGCGGTTAATTTATTGTTGGGAAAAGAATTTTATTTAAGAAATAATAAAATTCTAGGCATCAATGGAAGATTTAATTATATAGGTGGTGAAAGATATAGCCCCGTATTAGTTGACAAATCTTTGCAAAATAAAGAAGTATTCTATGATGAATCAAGGGCTTTTGAAAAGCAGTTTTCTCCAACATACTACCTGGATATAGCGGTTACTTACCGTATTAATAAAAGGCGGCACTCCAGTGTTTGGGCATTACAGGTAAAAAATATATTAGGTTCTCCCTCGCAGGAAGGGTTTGATTATTATTACCGGACCCATACCATTGAACCATCCAATGAAACCGTGATTCTGCCGGTGTTAAGTTATAAAATTGAATTTTAGGAAAGAAATAATCAATCTTTATTCACCATTTCCCTAAAAGCATTCATAGTGGATACAAGGTTGTGCTGAATAATCGGGTCGGTAATCCAGCGGGGAAAAGCAGGTGCTTGCTTGGAAAACATTTCGTATTCGATTTTTGTGCTGTTTTTTCCCAGATACATTAATTTCCAGGATCCTTCAAAATGATTTATCCGGGTAACCCCTTTGTTTGCTTTAAGGTAATTGGGATAACCTATAAGTCGTATCTCCAACTGAGAAAATGCATCGGGCGTTGGAATTTCATACTTAATGATACAATCCTGGTTATTGAAAGGCCATGGTACTGAGAACTGAACATAGGAATACCAGTTATTCTGATCAACAGAAGTAATGATATAGAAGCTTTTGGTGTTTTTCATCCATTGGGTAGTACGCTTTTCATCTTTGATGAGCGTAAAAATTTTTGTAAAAGAAGCACTAACCGTAAATTCGGCTTTTAGCTGTCGTGCAGAACGTTCATCATCTACCCTGATCCAACGGGCGTAAATGTTAATATTTTTATCCTGTTTGATCAGCTTGAAATCTGTGGTTTGTTGTTTTACAGATTTCTCCGATATAAAACCGGAAAATCCCTGGAAAAAAGTAATCAAGAGCAGAGCTGCGACTTTTGCGCTCATAATTTTTTGGATTAACGTAATCAATAGCTAAAGTACCAAAATATTTTATGTCATTTA